>JAYTGA010000310.1:0-6427 GCA_043733905.1 Segetibacter sp. | reverse complement strand
TTTTGCAAACAATTGCAATGATTCATCGGTAACAAACTGTGTGGTATCGTTGGCCAGAAAGTGGTCATAAACCACATCAACAAAAGCTCCGGCGTAGCGGCCGGCTGAGGGTTTTAGCAGGTCGGCCGCTTTTTTGGTGGCTTCGTGTGCATCGGTAAACGTGTCAATTTCCCTGTGCAGCCGGATACCTTTTTGAATACCAATTTCATAGTCAAATTGTTTCTTCCCTTTCACAAAATCGCTGATCATATTTCCTACCAGTATTTCGGGTTGACCAAAGGAAAGATAGGCGTGGGCGAGGAGGTTCAAAGTGTTAGGTGTTAGGTGTTAAGTGTAAAGTGTTAGGTGTAAAGTGTAAAGTGTAACATGTGAGGTATGAAGTAGGAAGTTCCGTCTGATGTTCATTATGACTTTCTGACTTTTTGACCAATGACTTCTTTGACCAATGACTTTATCTCACTTCCTTCTTCAACCAATCGCCGATGATTTGTAAAGCCTCCGGCGAAAAGGTTTCTTCCAGTTCTCCATATTCATTAACAGTACATTTTGCACAATGTTGAAACAAATGGTTGAGGCCGGGAAGGATTTTTGTTTCATAGGATTTCGACTTGCGTTTTTTCAATACTTTTTCAATGCCTGCTATGTTGGAGGTTGCCAGTACCTGGACATCTTTTTCGCCATTGAGCGCAAGGACTTTGGCAGTTGTTTTTTCTAAAAATTTGCTGGCATCTGTTTTCAGGAAATATTGCAGCCAGGGGGTGTTGACAGCTTTTATTTTTGCCCTGATATCCTCATTCAGACCTTTGTTATTGCTCATGCCGAGTGCAGCAACAGTGGTTGCAGAGGTCACGGTTTTCCAATCGTTAAAAGCCTTTAAACTATTGGCAAAAGCAGTGGCAGTATCACTTGCTTCCATCATGGTTTTTAATTGCCGCAGGTATAGGTCTTTGTAGGCAACTGCACTTGCACTGTCGGCCCCTAGCGACCGCACCAGTGCCTCGTTTTGCTCGCCCAGCAGCGTGGTTCCACTTTCTCCCGGCGATGCAAGCAAGACCATGAAACGGATGTCTTTGTTCCTGCTGCTGACAATGGCTGCTATCAGTCCTCCCTCGCTGTGGCCGATGAGACCGAGGCGGGTGGTGTCTATTTGCGGTTGCTGTTTCAGAAAAGCCAGACTAGCCTCCGCATCGTGTGCAAAATCACCGGATGTAGCGGTCTTCAGGTCGCCTTTGGTTTTGCCTTTTCCCCTGTCGTCCACACGCAAGATGGCAAAGCCTTGTTTTGTAAGATAATCGGCAATGACAGCAAAAGGTTTGTGTTCAAAGATGGTTTCATCTCTGTCTTGCTGACCGCTGCCGGTAATGAGTATGGCAGCAGGAAACCGCCCACCAGTGGAGGGATAAGTGAGGGTTGCGCCGAAGTGAACAGTTTTATCTGCATTGTCATACTCTACCATGTCCGATTTGTAGGCGAAAGGCGGCTTGGGAGTTTGAGGCCTCTTCAGTTCGGCCAGGCGGCTCTTAGTAATATTCAGTGGTATTTTTGCCGGGCCCTGGCTCAATATTCCGTCAATCGTTGTGTCGTTCATGAACCTTCCCTCATAGCCCACTTTGATAGCGTCCATTTTTAAATGAAGGCTATCTCCTTCGACAATTACTGAGGAGGCCGGAATGCCCATTGCTCCCTGATCGGGGCTATCCATGGTGGCAGAGTAATTTGATGCGTTATCTTTTTTGATGTGGATTGCTATTCGTAACGCCGCACCTGCATTTAATTTCCCGCTCCAATCACCTTCGGGCTTTTTTTGGCTAAATGAAGCGGTGGAACATGCCATGGCAAGCATGGCTAACAAATAATGTTTCATGGTTTTATAGTTTTGATTGTTGGGTTCTTTTAAATTCTACAAATGAATAAACGGAGGGGATTAAAACGATTGTGACAATAATGACCGGTAATAAATAGTCAGGAAAATGATTGCCTAATAAGAGTGAACTGATGGCCAAAAGCAAGCCTCCGGCAAACATGGTTTTGCCTGCAAGCTGGTGGGTTTTGCGCCAGTTGTCTTCACTTTCTAAAGTCCAGGGCAGGCGAAGGCCGACAAAATAATTGGGCTTAATGGAGTAAAAAAGATTGCCCATGAAAGCAAAGAAAATGCCCAGCAGCGGCAACAAAATCCTGGTATAATCAAATCGTTTGTCCACTGTGGATTGAATAACCATGATGCTGAGGATACTGATTAAAACGATGATGGCCATTCCAATTTTGGAAAACACACCTCCATTGTATTGAGCGGTTTTTTTGGGATCAATTCTTTTGATATTTCGTAAAAGAAAAAACGTACCCAAACCCACTAATGTCATGAGAAGAATGCCGAGTGCCAGAACGGATTTGTCGTTGTAATCACTGGGTGTGCCATCCATTCTAAAATGTGTTGGAACAACCTGTGGCAGGGCGTTGTAAACTTTTGCCAGATAGATACAGGGTAGGAGCATCAGTGTGACTGCTACCGCAATAGAAACCTTTGAATTTTTCATTTCTTTTTTGTTTTAGTTGGTTGCGAAAATTGCATGAACCATTTGATCAGTTCATCTACCACAGTCAGGTTGATGGAGTAGGTAATGAACTGCCCTTCTTTGCGGCTGGTGACCAGGTCGGCCTGCCGCAGCAGGTCGAGATGGTGGGAGATGCTGGGCTTGCTGATGTTGAAGCGCTCAGCAATTTCCCCGGCAGTCATATCTGACTGTTTGAGCAGTTCCAGAATCTCTCTCCTGGTAGAATCGTTCAGTGCTTTGAAGAAGGCGTTCATTTGAAAATCAAAGTTAGGTATTTAGGCAAATATCTAAATACTTTTTGAGAAATTTATTTTTTAAGTAGTCATTTTTAGATGTTGGCGGCTTGGGATTGTTTGGCTTATTTTTAGTGAGAAATTGCTTTATGGGGGATGTGCATATGCGCTGGATGATAATCTAAATTTTTAAAAATGATTGAATACAAAGAACTACCTGACGATGTGTGCCAATTGCTGATAGAAGAATTGTTCAGGGCTTTACCCGACCTGTTACCAAAGGTTGCTCCCGAAGGGTTTAGCAATTCTCAACTCTTATATGTATATCATCCTACGCCGCAAAGGCAATACAGTGAATACAGGCACTCGCAACTGCAACTGATAAAATTGAAAAGACGTTTGAAAATACCTGTGGATGTAGAACCTACCAAAAGTTATGAGCAATTTTTGAAGGAAACAGAGCTAAAACCTGTGGATGAACAGTATGAGCTTGTTTCCATTTATGGTAATAGCCTTTGGAATATTTTTTCAAACAACCATACTGTTTTTGATAAAAAAGGAAACTCTTACGACTTGGGTTCGTGGCGTGGTTCGGGTGGGTTGATTGCTGATGTAATCAATCAACTTCAGTTGGTACCCAATGCCACATTTGATTACCTCGATTTCTACATGGGGCATTACATGGATGATGAAAGAGCAGACCTGACGGCGGTCTATGAATTTATTTTTGCCCGGCTAAAACACAAAGAATTAGACTGGGAATTTTCATTTCCAAGATTAGGGTTGGTCAATTTTGGCAACCGGGATGAAGCGACTGTAGCGCCTGAAAAATACGACCCATCAGCGGCCATGCAGCAACAACTGGAGCAGCAGGAAGCCAAAGAAGCAACCAACGAACTCCAACAAAAATTTGATGAAATACACGACGAAGAATTTGACAAAGCCCGCTATTCCAAACCATCGCAGGTAGTGATGGCCTATTACAATGTCTATGGCAAATGGCCTGTCGGACATCCGCTGGGTGAGGGTTGATGTGTGGAAATGATACTTTTGCAATATGGCGGAGCAATTATCTACATAGCTTTGACTTTACAATATTCCGCTTGACATTTCAATAAAATCTTCAAAATGGCAGAGAAAAAAGAAAGGCGGCTTTGGACAAAAGATGAGTTGATTGTGGCTTTTAATCTCTACTTGCAACTTCCTTTTGGAAAGCTTGATTCGAGAACGCCGCAGGTTATTCATTTGGGAGAATTGATTGGAAGAAATGCCAACGCTGTTTCAATGCGGTTGAACAATTTTGCCAGTGTCGACCCTTACCATCAAGAAAGAGGAGTTAAGGGTTTGGATGGTGGGAAAAAACAAGTGCAACCAATTTGGGATGAATTTATAAACAACAAAGAGGAATTGCTTTTTGAAAGCGAAAGAATATTGGCAGAAAGGGAACACATTTCCATAGAAAATAAGTTTGCTGATATTTTAGAAGGCACTGAATATCTGAAAGGTGACTATAAAATTCGGGAAATTAAAACAAGGGTTAATCAAAATATTTTTAGAAAAATTGTGCTTGTAAATTATGCAAGTAAATGTGCGGTTACTGGCATTGACATTCCTGATTTGCTTATAGCAAGTCACATTTTACCATGGTCAAAACATGAAGAAGAAAGATTGAATCCTGAAAATGGAATTTGCTTATCTGCACTATACGACAGGGCTTTTGACAAAGGTTACATCACTATCAATGACCGCTATGAAATAAAAATTTCACCAGCATTAAAAGAGAAAGCGAAAGAGGTTTATCACAAGCAATATTTTGCTTCAATTGATGGATTGAAAATTACAATGCCTCAAAAATATTTCCCCAAAAAGGAGTTCTTGCAGTTTCATCAAGATGTTGTTTTTAAGCGATAGAAATTTCAAACTTTGCTCCAACAATTTATCCCCAAGTTGTTCCATGTGACTTAAAGAACACAAACTATTTTAACTATCCTCTTTAGCTTTATCAAAATTATTTTGGATAATGTACAAACCATCTGCTAAAGGCTACTTTTCAGGATGCGGAGGAATGGAGATTGGGCTGATGAATGCAGGTGTAGAAGTCATTCAATCACTTGATTTGGATGTGGATGCTATTACCTGTATGAACGCAAATAGTCACTACTTTTCTCACCCGGTTTTGAATGTGGATATAAAAGATAAAATGGTATTGGAGCAGCCTAAAAGCGACATCATTGTAGGCACTTATCCATGTACGAAATACTCTGCTATTGCTGATATACATGGCACACGAACAGGTGATGATTTGTTCCTCCATTTCTTTAGACACATAGCTATTGAGCAGCCTGAAATGTACATTGTAGAAAATGTTCCGGGTATGAGAAAGTTTAAAGTCGTTATGGAGGCCATGACCAAGTTGCCAAACTATTATGTGAATGTGTTTTGTCCGGTGGATGCTGCCAATTGGCTGCCGCAAAGAAGAAAGCGGTTGATATTAATTGGCACGAAAAAATCATTTTCAATTTCAGCCCCAAAAGCTATTAATAACAAACCCCGTCTGAAAGATATTTTAGAACGGAACCCCGTTGTTGAAATGCCTGATTATGTATTGAACAGGATAAATGGAAAGTACAGAGACTTACCAATTATTGTTGACCCCGAAATGCCGTCTGCAATTGCACCGACTTGTGTGGCGCATTATTCAAAAGACCTGGGAACAAGGTTGGTGAAAGATAAAAATAGTGAGCATGGAATCCGCCCTTTTTCCGTTCGTGAATATGCAAGATTGCAAGGTTTTCCAGATGATTTTTATTTTGAAAATAAAAGAAGTTCTTACAAATTGATTGGCAATGCTGTTCCTGTGCAAATGGGTCAATGGGTTGGTGAAGTTGCGATGCGATATTTTAACTGATGAGGTAACAAACGGTGGAAAAAGCCCAATAAAATTCCCCTTGTACAAGAGTGCGACGCCAATGAAGCTGAATAAAGATTATTGGCTGGGACAATAAAAATATATGGTGTGCAAATGAGCCAATGGGTGGGAAGTTGCTATCCGGTTTTTTAATTGAACATCGTTAATTTTAACCCTAAATTAAATCTTTCCCCATGCGCCCCGACAACTTCCTTGGCAACATCATCTGGCTCATTTTCGGCGGCTTCTTTGCGGCCTGTGGCTATTTTATTGGCGGGCTGGTGTTGTGTCTCACGGTGGTGGGCATTCCGTTTGGGTTGCAGTGTTTCAAGCTGGGGTTCTTTGTGCTGGCACCTTTTGGCCGCAGGGCTGTGAGTGATTCTTCGTCATCCGGCTGCCTGGGTCTGCTGTTTAATGTCATCTGGATATTGTGCGGCGGTTTTGCTGCAGCCATCAGCCATTTTGTGTTTGGCTGCATCCTTTGCCTCACCGTCATCGGCATCCCGTGGGGTTTGCAGCATTTTAAACTGATAGAAATCTCCCTGATGCCATTTGGGAAGCAAATTGTGAGGGTTTAGAGTTTAGAGTTTAGGGTTGAGAGTTTAGGGTTTAATGTTTAGGGTTTAATGTTTATGTGATAAATAGCACAACATAGGTAACACTTTTCAGCATTGGAAAACGAGTCGAAAATCATCTAATTTTTTTCTGTAACAACCACCCAACGGTTTGTAAGA
>JAYTGA010000309.1:0-7780 GCA_043733905.1 Segetibacter sp. | reverse complement strand
TATTGAAATGGAAGAATACATCAACGACTGGATAAAACCCGAAAATGGTGGCGAAAGCATGGCCGATGTACTCCGCTATTATCTCACTACCATTTCGCCGGAAACAAAGGACAGCGAGTTTACCTGGAAGGGTTTCCAGGAGGCCAACAACAGCGAACTGGCAAACATTTTTGGCAACTTTGTGAATCGCACTTTTGTTTTGATGCACAAATTGTGCAAAGGAAAAGTGCCGCCACTTCACGGCGATATTTTTGATGATATCGACAAAGGGATGTTTGCAGATATTGCTGCCGCAAAAGAGAAAATTGAAAGCCTGATAGAGCAATATAAATTTCGTGATGCGCTGTTTGAAGTGATGGACCTTTGTCGCAAAGGCAACCGCTACATGCAGGAGAAGCAGCCTTGGATTGTAGCCCGCCAAACCGGTGATGACGGGCAACCCGATGAAGCTGCACAAAAACTGATTGACAACTGCCTGCATGTCTGCCTGCAACTGACCGCCAATCTTGCTATTCTCATCAATCCTTTCCTGCCATTTACTGCAAGGAAACTTTGCCACATGATGAAAGTGGTGGACAAAATACTTGCCTGGGAAAATGCAGGAAAACCAAAGCTGTTGAGCGTTGGCTACAGTCTAAGAGAGCCGCAGATTTTATTTAGGAAAATAGAAGATGCTGAGATCGCGGTACAGTTGCAAAAGCTGAAAGAGAAAAGTAGCAGGATGCAAGTAGATAATAGTAGGAAAGAACAAACAAGCGACAAGCAAAAAAATATGGAAGAAAATATAAAAGAGCAAAAGCCCGAAATTGCATTTGATGACTTTGCTAAAATAGATTTGAAAATAGGAACCATTCTCTCTGCCGAAAAAATCCAAAAAGCAGATAAGCTGCTAAAGCTGGAAGTGGATTTAGGTTTTGAAAAAAGAACCATTGTCTCCGGCATAGCCATGCACTTTCAACCCGAAGATATTGTTGGTAAACAGGTGACAGTTGTAACCAATCTTGCTCCCCGAAAAATGAGAGGGATAGAAAGCAATGGCATGATACTAATGGCGGAAGACAAAAACGGCAAGCTCCATTTCATTAACCCGGAAGAGAAAATTAATGCGGGAAGTAATGTAAGTTAAGCGATGCAAAAGCATTTCTAAAAACAATAACTTTGAATGATGCAAAAGCTTTCTGATTTTATAACTGTGGATGAAAAAATTCAGTTTGGGAAACCCGTTTTTAAAGGTACAAGGATACCTGTACAAAGTCTTTTCTGGCATTTGGAAAAAGGGATAAACCTGGAAGATTTTTTAGAAGATTTTCCTGGTGTGAGCCGATTGCAGGCAGAGTCTGTGATAGAATGGAGTGCAAAACATTTTGAACACCCTGAAATAGTATTGGATGAAACTTCTATTGGATGAGAACCTTCCCATAAAACTCAAATATCGTTTTGCAGATGCAGGTTTTGAAGTTTTTACTATAAAAGATATGAAATGGTTTGGAAAAGAAAATGGTGAGCTTCTAAGACTCATGCTTTTAAACAATTTTACCACGCTTATTACTATTGATAATAACCTGAAATTTCAGCAAAATTTTCTTAATTATCCTATCCAGGTTCTGGTGATTGTGGCAAGAGACAATACTTATGATACAATAATGGAAATATTCGGGGACATTGTAAAAAAGATGAAAGAGCTTTTTATAGGCGCACAAAGCATTGTTCATCCTTCTTATCACTGATTAATTCTGTAGAAAAAAATGAAACGAACCATCAAAAAAATAGCCATCCTCGGTAGCGGGGTTATGGGTAGCCGAATAGCCTGCCATTTTGCAGGGGCGGGTGTGCAGGTTTTGCTGCTTGACGTGGCTGCAGATGGTAGTGATCAAAATAAAATTGTAAACGATGCTTTGGCTGCAGCACTTAAGAGTAGCCCTTCCCCCGTTTATACTAAAGAGGTTGCAAAGCGAATTTCCACAGGCAATTTTGCAGATAACATGAAGGACATTGCCAACTGCGATTGGGTGATGGAAGTTGTGGTGGAGAGGCTTGATATTAAACAATCCATTTTTTCGGAGGTAGAAAAATATCGCAAACCCGGAACACTCATTACAAGCAACACTTCTGGCATTCCTATCAGCATGATGGCTGAGGGAAGAAGCGATGATTTCAAAGCTAACTTTTGCGGAACGCATTTCTTCAATCCGCCACGATATTTGCCTTTGCTGGAGATTATTCCAACTGCATTTACGCAAACGGATGTGGTTGATTTTTTACTAAATTATGGTCGCATTTTTTTAGGAAAAACGACTGTGCTGGCAAAGGATACTCCGGCCTTCATCGCCAATAGAATTGGGGTTTTTAGCATCATGTCTATTTTTAACCTGGCCGACCAAATGGGGCTCAATATTGACGAAATAGATCTACTGACTGGCCCTATCATTGGGAGACCTAAGTCCGCAACTTTTCGCACCGCAGATGTAGTGGGCATTGACACGCTGGTGAAGGTGGCGAAAGGTGTGGCAGACAACTGTCCAAACGATGAGGCAAAGGCAATTTTCAACATTCCCGGATGGCTGGAAAAGATGGTCGCGAATAATCTTTTAGGTGACAAAACCGGGAGTGGATTTTTTAAAAAAATAAAAAACTCCGGTGGCGATAAAGACATACAGGTATTGAACCTTTCTACGCTGGAATATGAGCCACGGGCAAAGCCAAAATTCGCCTCTCTTGAAGCTGCCAAAACACAGGAAGATTTAAAATTAAGGTTGTCTGTTTTGATCTCTTCAACAGAAAAATCAGGCGATTTTTACAGACAGTTTCACTATAGCTTATTCAGCTACATTTCTTTTAGAATTCCTGAAATAAGCGATGAGCTATATCGTATTGACGATGCGCTGATGGCTGGTTTTGGCTGGGAAATCGGGGTCGTTGAATCGTGGGATTTATTTGGCGTAGCCAAAACAACGGAAGCCATGAAAGCGGCTGGCTACAAGGTTGCGCAGTGGGTGGAAGATATGCTGGCAAGCGGTGTTGTTTCTTTCTACAAAACAGACAACGGCAAGCGGCTTTACTATGACATTTCCTCAAAAACATACAAGCCAATTCCGGGCAGTGAGTCGTTTATTATTCTTAGCAATTACAGCAACAAAACTGTTTGGAAAAACAGTGCCTGCAACGTTTATGACATTGGTGAAAATGTGTTTGCACTGGAATGGAAAACCAAAATGAACACCATTGGCAGCGAGGTGCTGGAAGGTGTAAACAAGGCCATTTCCCTGGCGGAAGAAAAAGCAAAAGGATTGGTGTTAGCCAATGCAGAAGCCAATTTTAGCGCAGGTGTCAATGTCGGAATGATATTCATGCTGGCGATAGAACAGGAGTATGACGAACTGGATTTGGCCATCCGAATGTTTCAAAACACGATGATGCGAGTGAGGTACTCCAACGTGCCGGTTGTAATTGCTCCACATGGTTTAACTCTTGGTGGAGGATGCGAAATGTGCCTTCATGCAGATAAGGTTTTTGCGGCAGCCGAAACTTACATTGGTTTGGTGGAACTGGGCGTGGGCCTCATTCCCGGTGGTGGCGGCACCAAAGAATTTGCCCTTCGTGCCGCTGATGAATTGCACAGCGATGAACCGGAACTCAACCCTTTAAAAAGCCGGTTTCTCACTATCGCTACCGCTAAAGTCGCCACAAGTGGTTATGAAGGTTTTGACCTCGGCATTTTGAGAAAAGGCATTGATGAAGTGATTATCAATCAGCAGGCACGCATTAGCGAAGCGAAAAAATCTGTGATTGCATTGTACGATAAAGGTTACTCAACTCCTGTGCAACGAGCGGACATAAAAGTGCTGGGCAGGTCTGCGCTTGGTGCGCTGTATGCGGGCATTAACGGCATGTGGCGGGGAAACTATGCCACCGACCACGATGCACTTGTGGCACGCAAACTGGCCTATGTAATGTGTGGCGGCGACCTGAGCGAACCCACCAACGTAAGCGAACAATATCTCCTGAACCTGGAACGTGAAGCCTTCCTGAGCCTGTGCGGCGAAAAGAAAACACTTGAACGGATACAGAGCGTTTTAAAGAGCGGAAAGCCTGTAAGAAATTAAGAAATCAGGCTGATACTTTTTTCAAAATTGATGATTGTAACTGCCACAAAAAAGGCTGCCTCTTTTACAGGCAGCCTTTTTTCAATAGTATCATTTCCCAAATTATGCAGGCATTTTCATCTTATTCTTTGCGCAGAGTTTGCGGGTCATTTGTGCTGTGACACCACCACAGGCGGCGCATTTGCCCGCTTTGGCTCCGGAGGATTTCATGCAGGCAGGACAGTAATATGTTCCCAACTGCACTTTGTCGGCTTTGCAGTGTTCACACTGGCCTGCTCCTTTAGAAATGGCATAGCACTTCGGACAGGCATAAGCAGCGGGGTTTTGAACCTGTTTTGCATGGGCAACTTTCTTTTCCATGGCAGGTTTTGCAGCAGGTGCAGCAGCAGGTGCCTGTGCAAAGGTGATGGAGCAAAATACCATCATTAACATGGCAAGCAATAACTTTTTCATTGTACTTTTTTTAATTTTTTAGGAAAATATTTAGGCTTAAAGGTATAAACAACTAACAGCATTGAAGCAATTATTCAATATCGAAATTCTTGCCGCCCCACAGTTTTTTGTAAATGAAAACCAAGGCGACAATACTTGCCACAAACCAAAGGTAGAACAACACATTGCCCAGCCTGACTGAACCGTTTACAAAAGCATTATCGCCTTTGATGGCAAAGACACAGGTGAGTGCCAGCCACACAAATGCAATGGTGAGGCTTTTGACAATCCTTCTTAAAAACGCTGCTGCTTCAGGTTCCATAGTTGTGAGTTTTTGTTTTACTAAACAATAAAACCTGCTGAAAGTTACAACTACTTTATGAGCAGGTTTTCAAAATCGGTGCTGTCGCCGTTGAACACGTTAAAGTCTACACGGGTCACAATACCATTGACCCTGCCCCGCTCGTTGTGCTGCCAAAACAGCCAGGGACGATTGATGCGGGGTTTATCCTTCTCCAAATAGTGAGCAGCCCACAGGGGGTAGTTGTCAAACTCATCGTCCAGGTAGTTGCTGTAAAAGGTGACATAAGTGTAAATGATGGGTTTCACTTTGTAATGCTCTTCCACCACGGTCAGCCAGTCCTGCACTTCTTTCCTCATTTTTTGGGGATTGGTGCCATAAAGCTGCTCAATGTCCAGCACAGGCGGCAGGTCGCCGGGTTCCAGTTGCACATTTGCAATAAAGTTTTTGGCCTGTATTTTACCGCTTTTGTTAGCCAGGAAAAAATGGTATGCCCCACGGGAAATGCCCGCCTCTCTTGCCTGCTTCCAGTTGCGGCGAAACTGTTTGTCAACATTGCTGAGACCCTCTGTGGCTTTGATGAAAGCAAAACCGATTTTCACATCTTTTACCTCCATTGCCCGCACAGAAGGCCAGTCTATGTAGTTCTGGTACCAGCTCACATCTATCCCGTGAATCTCGTAGCTGTCTGGTATTTCAATGCCGAATGCGGGATATTTTACAAACTTAGCTCTTTGTAGAACGACATATTTGTACCATAACATTCCACCTACTAACAGAACGATAAATGAACCGGCGGCAATAAACCCCCTTTTGCCAATTCTGGTTGATTTGCCTTTCTTTTTATTGTTGATTTTGCGGGTCGCCATTGGTGGTGCAAACTAAGAGCATTTTATACTTATTTTCATTCTGAATTTACAATAAACCAAAGCATGATTATCATACAATTACTTTCACCAAACCTTTACTTATTCAAACTGTTATTGCCATGGCATAATTTTATAATTCTTTTTTACTTTCAATGACTGTATAACTTTACCAGCAATTATTTCAACATTATGAATGGTTTTTTGAAAAACGGATTGATGAAATATTTTCATCTTGGTCTATTAATCTTTGGTATTTCTTTTTTTTCCTGCAAAAACAATAAGGATGAAGCGAAAAAAAAACAGCTGGCAGCACCGCCAGTAGTTGATGTGATTGTAGCAACTTATCAAACGCTTGACAATAGCATTGAAGTAAACGGCACAGTAGTACCCGACGAATTTGTCGAGCTGCACCCTGAGATCAGCGGGGTGCTTACATATCTCAATGTAAAAGAGGGAAGTTTTGTAAATAAAGGAACTGTGATAGCCCGTATCAATAACGCTGATTTAATGTCACAACTTGGCAAATTGAAAGTGCAGCTTGCCCTTGCAAAAACAACAGAACAACGATATCGAAAATTACTTGACATCAGTGGTATTAACAGAGCTGACTACGATGTGGCTCTCAATGCAGTGAACAACCTGCAGGCTGATATTAATGTGCAGGAAGTACTGATAGGAAAAAGCATTGTGAAAGCACCTTTCAGCGGTTTGGTTGGCCTTCGGCAAATAAGTCCGGGCGCCTTTGTCAGCAATTCAACTGTGCTGGCGACCATTCAAAAAATTGACAAACTAAAAATTGATTTTACATTGCCGGAGGAGTATGCTGATAAGATAAAAAAAGGGGGCTATGTAACCGTTAAAACTGATAACGATTCCACCCACCGCCAGAGGGCTTTGATTATTGCAACAGAGCCACAGGCCAACACATCAACCCGCAATATGATGGTGAGATCATTGCTGGAAAATGGTACAGCAAATCCGGGTTCTTTTGTAAAAGTAATGATAGATGCGGGCAGTGATAAAAACAGTGTGCTGGTGCCAACCAGTGCCATTATTCCTGAAGACATCAGCAAAACATTGGTGACAGTCAAAAACGGGAAAGCAATGTACATAAAAGTGAAAACAGGTGTGCGCCAGGCAGATAATGTTGAAATAACTGACGGCATCAAAGCTGGCGATACCGTGGTGGTAAACGGTGTTTTGTTCACCCGCCCTAACATGCCTGTAAAGGTGAGGAGCGTGAAAAGTTTGAATAGCCAATAGTTTTTTATACCTTTTTTTACGGCAGTGAAATCAAAATTTAAAAAAAATTATCAAATCAATTCGCCAGAAATTTCTTCCAAACAACAATCTCATTCCCCTACATTTGCAGCCTTGATTGGTTTTTCCGCCTCAGGCGGAGAATTAAAAGGGAAACCGGTGTAAGTCCGGTACTATCCCCGTAGCTGTAATGGTCTTTTCATTTTGCCGTAAGGTAAAAAAGAAACACAACTTAACAACCACTCTTGCCACTGTCCGCCACTGCGGACGGGAAGGCATGTTAAAGTTGAGGCCAAAGTCAGAAGACCTGCCTGTCAAAATCTATTTTAAATCATCGGGCTTTCGGGTGAAAAGCAGGGATGCAGCATTGTCGTTTTGTCTGTTCAGCAGATCTGCATTTTTATTTTTTTTCGTTTGTCCGTCATTTTTATTTTTTAAAAAAGGTCGGCTGAAAACGATTTTACATCATATTATTTCAGGTTTACTTCTTGTGTTGTCACTGGCTGCACATGGCCAGGGGGCGGATACATTGCCAAGGGTGAAAGTGGTGGCAGTTCCCCTTCC
Source organism: Segetibacter sp. (assembly GCA_043733905.1). Lineage (GTDB taxonomy): Bacteria > Bacteroidota > Bacteroidia > Chitinophagales > Chitinophagaceae > Segetibacter. The sequence continues at coordinate 251 of JAYTGA010000309.1, read as the reverse complement.
CGTCAATGCAAAAAATGTCTTGCCTGTTCAGCAGTTTCGCAAAGAAGAATTGCTTGCACTCAACACTCTTTCGGTGGCGGATGCAGTCAAATATTTTGCCGGAGTTTTGGTCAAAGATTATGGAGGCATTGGTGGACTGAAAACAGTGTCTGTGCGCAGTCTTGGAGCCAACCAAACGGGGGTGGCTTACGATGGCATGATCATGAGCGATGCAATGGGTGGGCAAATTGACCTGGGTAAATTGTCGCTTG
>JAYTGA010000308.1:0-28192 GCA_043733905.1 Segetibacter sp. | reverse complement strand
CCTGCCAGGTCGGTTATCATGACTGTTACTTTTTGTGGCCCCGGTGCATTGATGGCTACGTTTAGAGTGGTAGACACGGGGTTGGGATAAATAGCAGATAGCATTAACTCATTGCCACGACTTCCTTTTATTAAAACAACATTGCTTAGGGTTGATTTACCATCAAAATCTACCTGCTTCAGTCTATAATAGCTGCCTGCCGCAAATGGTTTGGCATCTGTGTAGTTGTAATGTAGTTCTGCTGTGCTGTTGCCACCTGTGGCTGCTTTAGTTGGCACAAATGCAATACTGATAAAATCAGTGCCATTGGCAGACCGTTGCAACTCAAAGCCACGGTTGTTTTGCTCGGTGGCGGTGCGCCATGTAAGTAGGTTAGCCGTTCCATCTTTTTTGCCGCTGAAGTCTAGTAACGTAACAGGCAATATTTTCGACACCTTTACATTGTCAATATAAATTTCCGGACCCGTATTATTGACCAAGTTTTGACCGTAGAATCCAAAGCGGACAAGGCCGCTGTAATTGGTGAGTGGAAAACTGTAGTGGGCACCTGCACCGGGAATGGGCACACCACCATAGTACCACGATTGCAAAGTGTTGGCGCTGCGCCAGGTATAGCCACTATCTGTCGATACAACCAGTGCAAGCGCATCATCGGGTGCAAAGGCACCTTGCTGCGAATTGTTCCATTGGGTCATTGCCATGTCAAACTCCAGGCTTTTGTCATTTCCAGAACTACCAAGGTCATAAACAGGCGTAAGAAGCCACGTAGAAAATGTGTCGCTCATATATTGCAATGCCGCAGATTTATTGGTAGAATTGAAAATGTTTCTGTAATCATCTAAAAACCATCTCTTTCTTCCGTATCTAGTTGTGTCAATTAGATTGAGTTGACTAACACTGCTAAGTGTACCACTTTCTATACCCCAGCAATCGGGAATGAATCTACCGGAAAATTGCTCCGTACTTGTGGGTACCGGCGTTGGTACACATAAGGTGCGAAATGAATCAATTAATGTCCACACACTGCTTGCATTTGCTACGCTGCTTTTACTACGCACCCATGCATAATACCAGGTTGTTGGATTTAATCCGTTTACCACGGTTTGTGTATCGATTATATTAATAATAGAGGGAATCGTAGCTGCAGTGGGTTTAGCTGAATTTGACCCATAATACACCTCATAGTTTGTTGGCACAATGCCTGTGGAAGGCGGCGACCAGCCAATTTTTGCCGACACATGACTGATATTGACAAACCGTACATTTTTAGGTGACTGGCAAGGGAATGGTGTAAGACCATGAAGAGTTGTATTGGGAGTCATTCCGCTGGGCGATAATTCTGTATAAACACTGTAAGGAGGGGAAGATTCAAGCAGTTGGAGATTAACGGGAGAAAATCCTCCATCAAAAATGATACTTTTAACTCCGTGAGAATAATTTTTTATGTAACTTGAAAAATAGTTAGAATCTGCTCCACTTCTTAATTCGTTAACTGCAATCACAAGGTTTCCTACACCATTGTAATAAAATGGAGTCTTTAAGGGTATGGTCACTGCACCAGGTATGGTATAGTTAGAAAGAGTGGTATCAAACACTTTTGTCATACTATCACGTTTAATAAGATAAGTACCATTTATAAAATAAAAGTAATCAACATTGGTGTTACCAATATAAATAGTCAGTGAATCCGAGTGTTTAAGGTTGGTGCCAGTATAATAGTAAGTGATTGCATTAATGTAGCCACTTCCCTGTATTTCGCTTTCCCAATAAATTACCTGCCCGTAGGAATTGGCATATTGTGTAGAATAAGGCAGATTTGAATCAAAATAACTCAGCGCATCGTTTTTAATGGTAATAGACTGGCTTTGAACATTTATACCAAAAAATAATAAAATCAAAAAAGGTAAAAGCTTATGCATAATTTGGGGGGTTTTTATTGTCAAAGAAAAAAAGCGGTTGTTACAATTTCTTGCAACAACCGCCGGTTTGTTTTACTGATTTATTTTAACTACACGGGTGGTTTTTAAAATACCTCCGTTACCTGTTAATGTTAGCAAATATACCCCTGCCGCATAGGTTCTTGTATCTATTTGCATAGTTGTATTAACTTTTACATTTGGTTGCGTAAATACTTTAGCTCCGTTAGCATCTAATAGCGATATTGAATAAGTCTCTGCCTGGTATCAGTAATACCTCTTTTTTACTCCTTCACAAACTTCCTGACCGCATCTTCACAACCTGCTGCGCAGATGATTTTGACAATGTAGGTACCTTTTTGCAGAGCCGACACGTTCAGGGTTTTAGCATTGCTTCCTTTTTGCAAATCAAGTGTTTGTTGTTGCACTGTTTTGCCTGCTACGTCGGCAATGGTCAGTTGTACTTTTTGCGCCGCCGGGGCTTCCATCACAATGTTGAGTATTTGTGATGTTGGGTTGGGGTAGAGCGCCATCAGTTGCAAAGCCTGCGATTCACCATTTTTGATCAGCACCACATTGCTCAAAGTGGCTTTGCCATCAGCATCTGTTTGCTTCAGCCTGTAATAGTTGTTTCCAATTAAAGGTTTTTTGTCTTTGTAAGCATAACTGAGTTCACTTGTGCTGTTACCACCACTTGCCTTTGTTGGCACAAATGTGATACGGCCAAAATCAGTGCCATTTGCAGACCGTTGCAACTCAAACCCCCGGTTGTTTTGCTCTGTGGCTGTGCGCCAGGTCAGCAGGTTGGCGGTGCCGTCTTTTTTGCCGCTAAAATCCAACAAGGTCACGGGCAATATTTGCGACACCTTTACATTGTCAATATAAATTTCCGGACCTGAGTTGTTGACCAAATTTTGAGCATAGAACCCAAAGCGGACAAGACCGCTGTAGCTGTTCAGCGGAAAGCTGTAGTGACTGCCTGACCCGGGAATGGACAAACCGCCATAATACCACGATTGCAAAGTGTTTGTGCCGCTCCAGGTGAAGCCGCCATCAGTCGAAATAACAACGGCAAATGCATCGTCAGGTGCAAAAGTGCCTTGCTGGGAATTGCTAAATTGTGTCAGTGCCATGTCAAATTCCAGGCTTTTAACATTGCCCGATGTGCCAAGATCATAAACAGGCGTAAGAAGCCAGGTTGAAAAGGTGTCATTAGTATATTGTAGTGCAGCAGACTTATTGGTAGAATTGAAAATGTTTCTGTAATCATCTAAGAACCATTTATCTCTTCCGGTATAAGATGTGTCAATTAAATTGAGCTGACTTGGGCTGCTGAGTGTACCGCTTTCTATGCCCCAGCAATCGGGTATAAATCTACTATTAAATTGCTCTGTAACTGTGGGTACAGGCGTTGGTACACATAAGGTACGAAAAGAATCGATCAATGTCCACACGCTGCTTGCATTTGCTACACTGCTTTTACTACGCACCCATGCATAATACCAGGTTGTTGGGTTTAATCCGTTTACCACAGTCTGTGTATCAGTTATATTAATAGAAGGAATTGTAGTTGCTGTAGGTTTAACTGAGTTTAAACTATAATACAGGTCATAACCTGTTGGCACGTTGCCTGTAGCAGGCGGCGACCAGCCAATTTTAGCTGACACATGACTGATGTTGGCAAACCATACATTTTTAGGCGACTGGCAGAGAAGCGGAGTAAGACCATGAAGGGTAATGTCAGGGGTCATCGCAGTTGGCGAAAGACTTACATAAAAGCTAAAAGGAGGAGAAGATTCAAGCAGTTGAAGATTAACAGGAGAAAAACCTCCATCAAAAACGATGCTTTTATGTTTATGCTGATAGAGTTTGAAATAACTTGAAAAGTATTTAGTATCTGCCCCATTTCGCAATTCGTTAATGGCAATGACGAGGTTACCCACCCCATTGTAATAAAAAGGGGTTTTTAGGGGAATGGTGACTGCACCAGGTATAGTATAATTGGACAGAGTTGTGTCAAACACCTTTGTCATACTATCATGCTTAAAAAGATAAATACCGTTTTGGTAATAAAAGTAATCAACATTAGTTGTACTCATATAAATAGCCAGCGAATCAGAGTGCTTAAGGCTTGAATCAGTATAGTAAAAAGTAATTGCGTTAATATTGCCGCTCCCTTGTATTTCACTTTCCCAGTAAATCACCTGTCCGTAAGATGAAGCATATTGTGTGGAATAAGGCAAATTAGAATCAAAAATTCTCAACGCATCGTTTTTAATAGTAATTGACTGGCTTTGAGCATTCATTCCAAAAAATAATACAAGAAGTAAGAGTAAAAGCTTGTGCATAATTAGGGGATTTTATCTTTAAAAAGAAAGCAGTTGTTACAATTTTCTGCAACAACCGCTTGATAGATTTACTGGTTTATTTTAACCACACGGGTGGTTTTTAAAATACCTCCACTACCTGTTAGTGTCAGCAAATATACCCCTGCCGCATAGGTTTTTGTATCTATTTGCATAGTTGTATTGACTTTTACATTTGGTTGCGTTAATACTTTAGCTCCATTAGCATCTAATAGTGATATTGAATAAGTCTCTGTCTTAGTATCAGGACTTAAATTGCTACTTTTAGCGCTACCTGCTTGTGAAAAAACAGGCGATTGTAAAGATACAATAAGAGAATGACTAAAAGGGTTTGGAGTAGCCGTAATGTTTATTTCGCTACCTTTCTTTGCAGTTGTGGACAGACTATTTTGGCCTGGGTGCAAAGGGGTATTATTCTTTTTGTTTGCTTTCGGATTGCTTTTTAAAAATACCTTTTTTAAAGCAGGTCCCTCTACACACACCAATTTGCTGATTTGCTCGTTGCAACGACAGGCATTTCCACTTCCATCCATTGAATAAACGGTTAAGGTCACTCTATAGCAATCTTTTGTTAGGTAAGTGTGTGTTGCAGTTATGCCCGGTGCAAAGTTGCCATCTCCAAAATCCCATACATAAAATGTGAAGGGTTGATTGCTTAATGTTGCAGATGCATCCACGGCTACGCTTAGCCCACTAATGGTTGTTGTAAAAAGAGGATGAATGCTACATTCTTCACAGTTGCGGGCATGAATTTCAAACACTCTGTTTTTTTCTTCACCACATTCTATCCACCTTACGGTTACAACATATGCATCAAGCCCAGGTGCAAAAGAGTGAGACACACATTTGTTTGGCGGAATTGTTGACATAGGTGGTGTGCCATCGCCAAAATCCCAGGTATAAACATTTTGATTTTCAGTAGCAAGACAACTGCAGTCATCGTGTACACAGAACGATGTCTCTATATTGTAGCAAATGTGATCTGGCACTACAAATGAATCTGCCCTGCAGCAGGTTGGATCTGCATCTCTTACATCTAAACACACAGGTTCCGACTCGGCTGGCAATTGCTTGACCATGACTGGTAGATAATCAAACATGGTTTTTTTAAAGCCACAGACTGCAAAAGTATTGCAGGCTTTTGAACCTTTTTCTGCATTCATATCAATTCGTGCAGAAAAAACATAGTCTAATTCTGTAGCAGATAATGGGGAAATAGAAGGATATGAAATTTTTAAATTTTTAATGTAATTAGAAATATATGGTGTTGACCAATTTGGGTTATTTGCCCCGAAAGTAGCAGAACTCCCTAAATTATATTGGGCATTTAAATCAGTTTGATCATCAAATGATTCAACATTCCCTGTCAAAGTACTGGTAGGCAAAGGTGTGTTCTCATAAAAAACATTACAATTGCTACCCCGTTGCGTTGTTTTTTGTAAAATAAACCTGTCATCATTGCCTGCACTACCGCTGTTCATGGGCAACAAGTCAATTAAAAATGGCTGATAGAGCGCAATGCCTGAATTGTTAACACTAAGTTTATACTTGATGACATCATTAGGCGCAGCGGTTCCACTATTGCCAAATGCCCCGCCATTGGTACTTACCTGTTTTTTTAATGTCAGGTTTACGTTTGCATTCACCGTAAAAGTTGCTTCTGCGGGTTGTGCAGTTAACACTTGGTTTGCAGAATTGGTAATATTTACAAAGTTTTTGCTGGCATTGATACCAACAGTAGGCAAAATCCTTGCATCAAACTCTACATAAAAAGCAGGTGAGAACAGTCCTTTTGAGCAATCGCTAAAATCATACTCACCTTTTGTGTTGTCACCGCAGGGAATGTTAAACGTGTTAAATGTATAAGTTAATACACCATTGATATAGGTGTGTGTAACATATGATGACCAATCAAGGCTGTTCGTTGGTATTACACCAGGTGCCCCGCCACAGTTATCTCCTACATTTATTTTTTGGTCGGTATAATAATAACTTTCGCTGCTGGGGATGTAATCAAGGCCAATTGATTTCAGGTCATCTACAAATTTGCATTGAGTCATTGGCAATGTGCTAAAATTTTGCACCCTAAAACGAAACCTTATTTTGCCGCCAATAATGCCATCGTTGCTGCAAACTGATTTGCCAATGCAGGGCGGCACAGCTACATCCGGCAGCAAATAGTTGGTCACAGTAGCTTCAATTCCACCTGTGCTATTTGTTACATTATTAGTATAATCTCCACCACAGGTAGAACCAATTGTATAATTTATTATGTAGATGTCAACATCTGTTGCAGATAGTGCCTGGGAAGAATGTAGCGTAAACGTAGAAGCACCACTTGGTGTAATGCTGCCACCATTGTTGACAGATGAAAGAACTGAAGTACTAAGAGTAGTGAGGCAAGGTGGCATAACGTCAAACAAAGTATATCCTGTAGGTCTTGGCCCACGAACCAAAATTTGATATTTTCCATTGCATCCTGAAGCATTGCCTGTAACAATGGCGGTTTTTTCAACAGTGCCTGATTGAATGATTTGATCCACCTTTTGAAAATAAGATATAGTTGAAATCGGGGTAACGGTTGCTCCACAAAAATCAGTTCCCTGTGCAGTCACCTGATTTTGTAAACACTGGGGTGGTGTGTTGTTTGGTAAAATCATATCAAATTCCAATTGATAAACCTGGTCATGTTCTGCATCCAATGTAAACCCGGCTGGCAAGGTAAAAGAACCATTGGTAGCAAGGCTAAAGCCAACAGGGAAATTACCTGACGTTAAATGAAGATTACCAAACGTTATTCCGGGGATTGAAGGGGGAAGATCAAGCAAAGAATTTAAGGATACATTTTGAGAACCCACAATACCATCATTTTGCAGATAAATGACCAAACGATACCTGATAATATTATCAGCACCCCCCCATGCACAAGGTGCCGTAGCAGTTGGTCCCAAATAGGATGCTCCCATTGCAGATTTCCAGACAACCCACCGGTTATCTACGACTAACTGAGTGTTTACCGTACTCGTTTGCAAACTATTGTCAGGAGGCAAATTATAAACCAAAGTAGCATAGGCTGTTAAGTTGGGAAGGTTACTACAGGCTTTGCTGGCAGGCATTTTCACTTTCACCTGAAAATCGCTTGATACAACCCGTGGTACATTCGGCGTGGGCATTTGACTAAATTGTAGCGTTACCTGTCCCGGAGTTGAGGTGGTATTGAAGTTAGGTATATATCCATCACCCGCATTAACAGCACCATACTCAGGTGGAATTTTATAGCCGGTTATTTGGGCATTAGGGTCAAAATGCAATGTAATTGTGAATTTGTTAGCTGCACTGGTACCAAGTAAGGGTATCACAAACCGCACAGTGTAAGTTAATTCTTCTTCGCTTCGGATGTTGCTATTACCTACTTCCAATTGCAGTTGGAAACCATCACCATTCACAACAGGTGTGATTGTTTGTGCAGATAGCTGTAAGCCAAAAAATTGTAAAAAACCCAACAGCAAAATAGAAAATTGTTTTTTCATAAATAGAATGTTTTTTGATAAAAAAATGAAGACGGTTCCACTGCCATTCAGCTAGTGTTACAAGCATAATTCTAAACTATATTCTTGTCAACGGTATCATTTTTTTACTTTTGAAAAGTTGTACGTTACCTGAAAATGTGCAGAAAGCCTAACAAGAACACTGTGAGCAAAACAGTGTAGTTAAGCAAAATCTGCATTAAAGCGGGTTTCAGAGGGGGAGGTCTTTCTTTGAAAGCCTCCTCTTTTTGTTTTTTACTGTAGAAAAATAGCTTGCTAATTAGTATCCCAAATACTAATGACTTGTATTGAAGCATGTAATTTATTTAAAATGACCTTTTAAATACAACCTAACAACTTCATAAATGGCAACAAAACACAGTGTCACAAAAACACTTAGATAAGTGTTTTTATAATTCAGCTTTGCAAGCCGCATCAAATAATCCTAACGGGGGGGAATGGATTATAATTAAAAAATGAAGCTAAGGCAAAAATCTGTACCCGCAATATTATTTTAAAAGTATTTTCAATAAGTTCTTGCGAAGTGTGTAAAACTTTTTTCTTTTTACCCCCTTGACTGGTTCCAAAAATAAGCCTGGCCGCAGATGTTTTTTACCTGCCACAAACAACAAAACATAAATATCTATTAAAAAATACCCCCAAACCAAGGGCATAAAATTTGTACAAAATGATAAAGTATCAACTCCTTTTTGTTTAGTTTTTCATCCCATGATAGTCACCATTACCCTAAACCCGGCGCTGGACAAAAGCACGCAGATCAATCAATTGGTAGCCGAGAAAAAAATGCGTTGCACCAGCCTGCAGGTTGGGGCGGGTGGAGGTGGCATTAATGTAAGTAAAGTCATAAAGGAAATAGGAGGGGAGACGATAGCCATCTTTCCCGCAGGTGGCTCCAATGGTAAAGAACTGCAGCAACTGTTAGACAATGAAGAGATAGCCTACAAGGCTATTCCCATTGCTGGCGACACCCGGCAAAGCCTGGCTGTAGAAGAAACCACTACTAATGCACAATACAGGTTTGTGTTTCCCGGGCCTGAACTCAGCCCAACCGAATTAGAAAATGTATTTGATGAAATTGCCCGCATTCAGCCAAAGCCGTTGTTTATAGTTTTCAGTGGCAGTTTGCCACCCAATGTGTCTGTTGATTTTATTAAAAGACTTGCAGCCTGTTGCAGAGAAATGGGGGCAAAGTTTATTGCCGATACTTCGGGCATTCCACTACAGGCCGCCCTGCAGGAAGGGGTTTACTTACTAAAGCCTAATCTGTCAGAACTTTGTTTCTTATCGGGCATTGCCTACCTGGAAGCAGACGAAATAGAACCGGCTGCCAAAGCCATTATAGACCAGGGCAACTGCGAGGTAATAGTTGTATCTATGGGGCCTGCCGGTGCACTGTTGCTTAGTAAAGATATTTGCAAACGCATTCCTGCGCCTGTCATCAAAAAACAAAGTACCGTTGGTGCCGGAGACAGCATGGTGGCAGGCATCACCTATATGTTGTCTCAGAATAAAACCCTGCTGGAAGCGGCACAGTTTGGTGTAGCCTGTGGCACAGCAGCCTCCATACACACAGGCAGCAAACTCTGTCAAAAAAAAGAAGTGTTGCGCATTTTTGACTGGATAAAGTTGAATACTCCTTAGATTATAATTCTCTATTGTTTTTTACCTGCCATTTTTTTAAAACAAGTAAATAAGCATCTTTAATGTTCCGGATATCGGGATTCTTCAACTGCCACAAATACAATAACAAAGATAACTGTGGGTGAAGAAACACCCCGCCAGCAAAAAATTAATACAAACATCGCGGCAAGGGTGCGACTCCTCTTTCCTTCGTAGAGGCAAGAGTGAGGCCTGCAACCACGTCATTCATTTCTTATAATTTAATGAACTCCACCCGCCTGTTGTTGGCCTTGCCTTCGGGTGATGTGTTGGGAGAAGCGGGTTCAGACGCACCTTTGCCATCGGTCATCATTCTTGCAATTTCAATACCAAAGTTGCCACTCAGTGCAGTTCTTACGGCAGCGGCTCTTCTTTTACTCAGGTCAATGTTTGATGCAGCATTGCCATCGTTATCAGTGTGGCCTATGATCTTCACTTTCACAGCAGGATTGTCCTTCAGCACCTGTGCTATTTCTTTTAGTGCCCCGTTCGATTCCGGTTTTATTTTATCAGAATTTACGTCAAACAAAATTCCTCTTGTCACAAACTTGCCTTCGGTCATTAGTTTACTACGCACATCAACCACGCCTTCAGCATAACGAAAGTTAGATATGAGCGCATCAAACGGATGATCCTCTGTCCAACCCCACATACGCAACACAATAGAATTGATGCCCATAACTGGCATAATACGGGGTAGATCAAGCACCTTGGTCTCATTTACATAATACCTGAACCTTGTCTTATTCACTGCTATTGATACATGAAACTTTTCATTGGCTTTATTGCTTAGCGTCTGATCAGTCAAATCAGTGCTGGGATCATTATAGCCATTACCCGCAGCGGCAGCACGTACCATATAACGAACATTACCTTCAAACAGCAATTCGCTGCTGAGAAACAATCCACCATTCGCCGTAGGGTCTGACGCAGCAGGAACATCTTTTTTGTTGGGCAGCGAGGTGAGCTCCAAATAAAATGACCCGGTTCTATCCTCACCACTGGCAACCATGTCATATTCTATCGTATAGTTTTCCGGAAATTTCCCAGTAGTAATTTCGGGGAGATAGGTCGTTGAATTACGCATTTTGAGCCACTTGCCGGGGTACACACTATTGGTCACCACCTCACCATTGCCATTGGTGTTCCACTTTACAGGAAAGTCGCCCAAATTATCACTTGCAAAATCATCAAAGAAGATCACTTTTTCACCCGGAACAAAATCAAACTTTGAATAGCTAGCCAAGGCGGGAGAAGGCTTGGAAGGAATATTTTCAGAATTGCTCACTTCACTTGCACCATCATCTGATTCAGACTTGGTTTTCACTTTCGTTTTCGAACTGCCGTTTTCAGTCTTGGTCTTCGTTTTTGTCTTCGTGCTCTTCTCAGCCTCTTCTTCAGTCTTGTCCAATCCTTTGTCAATTGTCTGATCAACCTTTGCATCCGCCCTTTGTGTCACCTTATCTTTTATTTTTTGCCCAAGATTTAACTGAGCACTAGCGCAATGGATCATAAAACCCGTAGCCAGAAGGGTAGCATAAATTTTCATAAAGCAGTTTTTTAAGAGTGATATAATTTTGGTTATAAAAACAAACAGGATCTAAAAGAAAAAAATTAAAAAAGGTTGAGAGGGCTCAAAGCAATGACAAAATCAAACTCTTAAATAATACCAAATTCTCTCCGCGGTCAAATCCCAAATCCCAGTCTCAAAATTTTGAACACTAAAGTTATTATTATTTCCTGGGTTTTTAATAATCAAGTAAAATATTTTAGCTCCCTGCTACTTAGGGTATTTAGGCGCAAAGAATATATTTGGTTGTGCTTCAATGAACAATGCTAATCAAGAGTTGGAACTCCAGAGGAGTTCAATATTTGTAGAAAAAGAAATACCCACACGATTTCTGCGACTCCGTTTGGAGTCGAACATAACAAACTGCATGTTCAATTCCTAACGGAGTTGTGAAAACTCTTTAAAAACGATTTCTGTTACAAACCTGCCCAAATTCAGGCGGGTATTTGACTCTTCTGGAGTCATTTCTTACCAACTTTTCAACCCTTGATTAGCATTAACAACTAATAATTATAGCATAATTGCATTCACAGGAAAAAGAACATCTGAAGAACCTGGCTCAATTATAAATGCTTAATTTGCCTTTCGCCGCAGGGTGTTCTTCACCTGCCACAGACAGCAAAACATAAATAACTGTTAGTGAAGGACACCAACAGTGGCGTTAAAAGATTAGCTGAAACATAAACAGAAAATTCGTATGACACAGACAGACTGGGCAGGATTTATTGGCGTTACAATCTTGCTGGTTGCATATTTCCTAAATCTCCGGGACATCATTAAAAAAGACAGCTTCACTTATTTACTTTTAAATATGATTGGCGCAGGCATTGCATGCTTTGCCTCCGTACTTTTAAAATATCTCCCATTTATAATACTTGAGGGCTGCTGGACCTTTGTTTCGGCAGTAGGGCTTCTCAATTATTTCCACAAAGCAACAAAACGTCAGCGGAATCAAATTTAAACTTAAACTGAAAGTCATTACACCCAATATAAAAAAAACATGGTAGGAGTAAAGTTAATAATTAACAACGGCGTTGTTGCATAAATCGATTTGAAGGGTATTTGGGAACACGGATGACACGGATTGGAGGGATTAATAGGATTTTTTGATAGATAAATAAGGGATTTTTTGCTTCGCAAAGGATTATTGGCTATTCATGCAACAAAGCCACTGCAAGTACAAAAAGCGAGGAAGGAATGGTCAGTACTTATTTTACCAATGTGCAAATACATAACAGAACTGCCCAGGATACAATTGACGACAACCTGGTAATGGAAAATGCCAAACGCAGCCAACCTGCCAACGAGAATATTGAGATCATGATCGGGCTGGTGCCTTTTACCGTCATCATCAATTTTTTCAGAGATATGCGGGTGTTACCACACAATAGCTGGCAAATATTACAAGACGAACTTGCAAAAAAACCGCAGTTAAATCGGCGCTTCCCGGTCATGGGCGCAAGGTTCAATGGTAATAAATATTTTAAAGGCGACCCATCACCGGAAGTAATGGCTTTAGCTGCAATGACAAGGAAGAAATTTGTGAGTGTGGATTAAAAGAAAATTAAGGCGTTTTCCCGATCTTCCACAAACTGAGCCCGAAGCATCGCCCAACGGCGGAAAATTTAATAAAAAAAGACCGGGCTCAATTACATGAACCCGGTCTTTGCCAAACACAACAATGTAAATCAATTAAAATAGCTCCTTCATTTACCCTTTCCTTTAAAGAGTCTGTCCCGTTTTTTTATTATGTGCCAGGGTAAGGCTGCTCCACCCTCTCCCTTGGGAGAGGGCAGGGGTGAGGCTTAAAAAGCAATATACAACAGCGTATTGCTATACACAATCTCATTGTTTTTGCCAATGGCTTCTACTTTAAACCATAGCTTTTTATAAAGCGGCACATCAGAAAATGTATATGTTTTAGACCTGCTTGGTTTGGTGATCCACTTAGGCTCTGCCACCACAGCCGGGTCATCTGCTGTGTAAGAATAAAGGAAGGCGGGTGCATTTTTCAGCCCAAGCATCACCTTTAGCACCACGTCGGTGGCTGCATTGCCTTTGCTGATGTCAAGCCCCTCTGCCGACACCAGTTTTTTGCCCTTACCCTTATTGGATTTGGCAAGCGGGTAGCCCTTAGTAGAAAGCATGTCCATGTTGCCACGGGCTGTTCCACACACCATGTAGCCCAATGCTTCCATCTCCTCCATCAGGTTGGTTTTTGCATTGTTTTTGGCCCTGATCACAACTTTGCCACCGTCCTTGCTGGCTACAAGGGCTGTCACATAGATGTCAAAAACCTCTCTCAACATGTCAATGTAATCTTTGAGTTTCACAAAGAACTTGTTGTCTGTCATGCCATGCAAAATAGTTTGTGAACTCAGTTGCAATTGTGCTTCATTGTTGCCTGTAAAGCTGATAATAATCTTTTTCAAAGTTTAAAATATTAGTGTAGGTGCGTCATTGCCCTTGCACCATAAGAACGCAACCATGTATGCTTCAGTATAAACAAAATGCGTGAAAATTGATATTTCTTTCACTTTAACTTATAAGCATACTGTAAATAAATTCGTTTGAATTTTATAAATATTTAACCGATTCTTAAATATTTGATAAACACATGTTTAACAATCAGTTATTTAGTAAAAAGTGAATTATGGGATCGTAAAAATACCAGTGTTTTAAACATAAGTTTAGAAAAAATGATTGGAAAAACTGCACAATTGTTTAAATAGGCAATTTTGTAACAGCACCAACAAAGCAGTTTTTAAAGGAGTGACAAAAAGTAATTGTGTTTTTGTGAGCATGAAGGCACTACAAACATGTCACTACAGGTGTCCGGCTGAGGTTGGTGGCACTAGTAACATGTTGGTATGGGTGTCCGGCTGAGGTTGGTGGTACTAGTGACATGTTGGTATGGGTGTCCGGCTGAGGTTGGTGGCACTAGTGACATGTTGGTATGGGTGTCCGTGTGAAGTGGATGGTAGTAGTGACATGTTTGTATAGGTGTCTGTGTGAGCAGGATGGCACTGATGACATGTCACTATAGGTGTCTGGTTGAGATTGGTGGCACTAGTGACACTTCATTACCCATCATTAAGAAAATGATAATCTTTCTTTTGTTGTAATTGGTTATAAAGATGGCAGGGGTGCTAAAACCCCTTCACATACTCATCTAAATCCACTTCTTCAGCCAATCCTATTTTTTTGCGTAACCTGGATCGGGTTTTTTTTACGCTATCAGCAGAAATTCCAAGTATAGTTGCTGTTTCTTTATTAGTAAGATTAAGTTTTGTAAAAAAGAAAATTTTTTCTTCGGCTTGCGTAAGCTAAGAGTGTGCGGTACGAAGTATGGGTCAGTAATATATAATGATTGTATCATAATCCCATTTTAAAATGCCATCACATATTTTTCAAGACTCATTTCCTCATTTAAATCTAACCGCTTGCGCAAACGGTTACGTGTCTTTTTTACGCTATCTGTGGAAATACCAAGCATAGCTGCCACTTCCTTATTATTAAGTTTTAGTTTAAGGAAAAGAAACAGGCGTTCTTCAGATTCAGTTATATCAGGGAAAGAATTGCGTAAACGCAATAAATAACCAGGATATACTTTTTCAAAGTAAGTTTTGAAATCACTCCAATCTTCATTGGTTAATATACGCTGATTATATAGGTTTGTTTCAGGATTTTCAGCTCCACCTGGTTTCTCATTTTCAATTTGTTTTGCTGATAATTTTTCTTCCAAATCAGTTAGCAGGATATTTTTCTCTAACAACATTCTTGTCAGTTTAGCAAGGCTTTCTTTGTTTTGAAGTTTTTCTAATATGGATCTTTTTCTTTGAATAAGCCAAAGAGCTACAATTAAAGCAATTAAAAACAAACCAATAATAATTATCCGTTTTTTTCTTTCAAGTGAAAGTTTAATGTCCGCTACTTCAATTTGTTTTTGCTGGTTTTCATTTTTTGCAGTAAGCCCGGCTATTTTAAGTTTTACTGCACTGCCGGATAAACTGTCCCGCAAACTATAATATTTATCAATGTACTCATAAGCGGCCTCGAATTGTCTCTTTTCTTTATAACTTAATGCAATGAAATAATAATCATATCGCAGGTTATCAAACCATTTGTTCTCAATGTTTACGGCTGCACATTTTTTTAAGGTATTAAGTGCGCTATCATATTGGCCCAAATCATAAAATAAAGTTCCCCTATTAGTTAGATAAGCGGTTGCTTTGCGAACATTTTTTTCCTTGACAGCTATTGATATGGCACTGTCGTTGTATATTAGCACATCTTTGTATTTCCTTTGATAAGAAAGAAAATTACTGTAACTGTTAAAGGCAGCAGCCATATTGCTATTAGGAAATCTCCTTAATATTGGTAAAGCAAGGGCAAAATAATAAGTGCCACTATCCAAATTTTCAGTATGATTATTTTTTTCAGTAATTATCATAGTTGAATAAACTGCACCTATATTAAGGAAACTTTCTCCCACGCCCAAACTATCTTTTGCTTCCTCGAAAAACATTAAGGCGAGCCGAAACTCTTTGAGAGCGGCTTGCATGTTGTCATTAACAATAAAATTCATCCAGCCAGACTGCAATTTTACAAAGCCCTTCCATTTTTTACTATTAGATCCTGCTGCAATATTCTCTGCCCGTATCAGGTAGGTAGATGCTTCGGAATAATTCTGTGCATCCATGTGATCCGTGAATAAATATAATACTCCATAAAACTGCCGGGTGATATCATTCCGTGAAACAGCATTTTTTAAATAATCAGCATGCACTTTCAATTTTTCCGTAGTTAAAATAAAGTCCCCAGGTCTTACGGGATCATTTTCTACCCACTCTTTTTTAAAATTTGACTGGGAATAGGCACTATTACAAAATAAGAAAAATAAAAGAATACAAAATCTAAAGCCTTGATTCATATCGTTTTAGGTAAAATGTTGCAGACAAATTTAGTACCTTTTCTGTCACCCTTTTGGGTTATTATCATCTGTCAACCCTTTTGTCATCCCCTCAAAATCAATAAATCTCACTAACAGTATCTATAATTGCATCATCTTGTTTAATTACTCTCTAACCTTTAAAATCTATTTACACATTCATTGCCAATTCTAAAATCGCAATTATGAAATTATTCGAGTTCAACTTCCCCAACGGGTTTAACACACATGGCAGTTTTGTTATTGTCGCTAATAAAAAAAATAATATGAATATTCTGCATTTAATATTACAATCCTCCCGACTCTTACCGGAATTTTATGATCCGTAGCGCATTATATCCATCTTGATAAGATAAAATTATTATAAATCGATTTCTCATAAACATAAATAAATAATAATGAAAAATAAACTACTGTTATTAGCCGTTACCTTTTGTTTTTGTATGGCAGCTCAGGCCCAGGCAAAATATAATTCAAGAGACTTTAAGAAAAAACTTGTCTGGATTCAAATGATGAACCACACTTCATCAAACGCACAAACCACTTACACGACACCAGTTGTAAAAAAAAGCGCCGTAGTTCAGCCTAAAAAATTCGAAGCAGTCAGGGAAAAAGAAGGCAAAGAAGAAGGTGAGCACGAAGACATGGCTTATGAAATGAAGCATAAAAACTCTGCCTGGTTTAAGGCAATGAGCAAGCCACATGCAAATTATTTTGCTGTAAAAAAACAGTTTGACAAATATTTTGCAAAACACAAATGGGAGGGAAGCCAAAGCCGCGAATTTGGCGCAGGATGGATAAAGACCAAAATATTTTATCTCGATAAAAAGGGCTTCGTTCAGGATGCTCCGGCATTCGACCCGTCTACTGCGCCTCTCTCTGTACCACCTACCCCGGGAGTAACTACAAGAGACGTGGGTGGCTGGCACATGATCGGACCAGTTAATAGTCTTAATATCGGACCATCTATTCCGGGCAATAAGGGTGGTTTTGTTTATATGAACAGAATTGACCCTACCAATCCTCAAAAAATGTTTGTCAGTTTTCAAACCGGTGGTTTATGGACGACTTCTGATGGAGGTACAAGTTGGACATTGACGGATGTGAATTTGCCCGATGTAAATTATATTGACCTGGATGTCTGTATTAGTAACCCTTCTGTTGTATATGCAGTAAGCAGCCAGGGCGGAATTGTTATTAAATCAATTGATGGAGGTTTAAGTTGGAATGCCACTGCGTTAACTTCCGCTTCTATTTATGCCGGTAATCCAGCTAAGGGTGCTGATATAGCCGTTTCTCCAACCAACCCCAATGTGGTAGTTGCAAGATGGGGCTCGAATATTTACCGGACTGCAGATGGAGGCGCTACCTGGAGTTTAATAGTGAGCGGCTTGAATGAATATGAAATTTGGACGGATTGCTCAAACCTCAGTGAAATGGTTGACTGGAGTACTACCGATAACAATGTTGTTTATTTTCTAAACTATGCTTTGGGCAACCAGGTACAAGTATATCGCTCTGCTGATGCAGGAGTGACTTTCTCAATTATGACTACCATAACATTAGACCCTGCTGCCAACGGACAAGTAGTTGGATGGGCTAAGTTGTTTTTACCTTCCAATAATGCTACAGCTATTTATGTGGCTATTGGAACCGGTGATGCCCCGACTGGACATCATGCAGTGCAATTGTATAAATTAAATAATACAACTGGCGCTGAAATTTTAAAGCGGGTGAATATGCGTGATGGCTTAACAGACGAAGGTGGAGTACATCATGGCGATATGACAATGGACAGAACCGATGAAACCAAATTAGTGTATGGAACTTATTTTAGACAGTTTGATTACTACTCAACAGATAATGGCGTTTCATTTACACCATCTGCAACTAATTTTCATAACGATCATCGTTCATTGGATATGATAAATGGCAGGGTTTTAACCGGTACTGATGGAGAAGCTGAACTGTCAACAGATGGGGGAATTAACTATACAAACCTTACTAACAGTATCAGCAATCATGAATTATGGGGTTTTGGCGCTGCATTCAAATCTGATATGTGTGCTACAGGAAACGATCATGGTCCTAACGTGATTAAAGAAGCCGGTACCGGCACTGAGTGGTTTACTTGGTCCGGTGGCGATGCATCAAATGTTGATGTGAACCCATTAGATGACCGGTACATTTTTGCAAATAATGGTGGTGGTGAATCCAACCTGCTTATGTTCCGAAATGGCAATCAAACAATTTCCCAACATCCAACTGTAATAGGGTCAGGTGGTGGTGACTATTTGAATAATCTTGAATTTCATCCGAATTTATACTATAGTTTGATTTGCCATAGCAATGGCGGGAACGATTTAATAAGAACGGATGATAATGGTGTTTCCAGCACCATTGTCCACACTTTTGCAGGAACTGTCGCCAGGAATAAAATATACATGAAAGACCCCAAAATAATATATGTGCTGGTAGGCCGTTCAGACGGCAGACTTTGGAAAACTACTGATGGAGGAGCTACATGGGCTGATGTTACTCCATCCTCAGCAGCAACCAGCGGGGAAACAAATATTTCAGACATTGCTTTAAGTGATACTGACCCCAACCAGGTTTGGGTTAGTTATAGCAGCGTACAAACAGTTTGCAAAGTGCTTAAAAGCACTAATGGCGGCACTTCATGGGCGAATCTTACTACGCCAACGCTTACCGCAAACCCTGTCACAAGAATGGTTTATCAAAGGGGTTCAAATGGAGGAGTGTATGTAGGAACTCATGCGGGTGTTTTCTATAGAAACAATACCATGCCCGACTGGGTATTGATTGGCAATTTGCCGGCTTTGGAAGTACCCTTTATGTTCATCAATTATAACCTCGGTAAGATACGCATAGGCACATCCCGTGGCGCATGGGAACATGATTTGTACGAAACCAGCCCGCCACAAGCACAGATTTCTGCCAGCACCAATAAATGGACATGTATTGGAGGCCCCATCCAGTTTAGAGATTACTCTACCGTGCGCAATGCTTCTGCAACCTGGGCGTGGAGTTTTCCCGGAGCAACACCTTCAACATCCAACCTCGAGAACCCGGTAGTTTCTTATTTTGGTCAACCGAATGGATTTCACAATGTTTCATTAACAGTGACTGATGCTTACGGTACAAGCTCACAAACACTTACCAATTTTATCCAGGTTACTGCAGCACCGTCAGCTTCTTCTTTACCATACAGCCAGACATTTGAGGGAACTGTATTTCCTCCCACAGGTTTAACACTCTCTTCAACCGGAAAGAATTTTGAACAAAGTACTTCGGTTGGCGGATTTGGAACGAGCAGTAAGAGCGCAAGCTTTATAAACTGGGAAAATGCGAACCTTGGAACAACTGCATCTATGATTACCAATCCAATTAGTATCTCCTCACCCGGTTTAACTGCTGCATCTTTATCTTTTGATGTAGCTTATTCCAGGTATGCCTTTGATGATGATACGTTAACAGTTTCCGTTTCTACCAACTGCGGTCCATACATCGAACTTTACCGGAAAAACGGAACTCAATTATCAACTAATGGAGGAGGTCCTAATGGCGGAGCCTCCTTTGTTCCTACAGCTTCCGAATGGAGAACTGACAGCATAGACATAAGCGCTTATATCGGACAAGCAGTAAGTTTCAAAATCAGTGACGTTGTGATGAACGGAAATAATTTGTACATTGATAATCTGAATATTAATACGACGACAAACCCCAGTTATACTATTACCGCAAGCGCAGGTGCTAATGGCTCTATATCACCAAGTGGTGCAGTAAGTGTTGTAAGCGGTGCCAACCAAACATTTACAATTACCCCGGCAGGTGGATATTATGTACAGGATGTATTGGTAGATGGCACATCGCAGGGAGCATTAACTATTTATACATTTTAAAATGTAACAGCAGCACATACAATCAGTGCAACTTTTACAAATCAAATTAAATGTCACATCACTGCTACACTTACTAAAACAGATGCAGTTTGTTTTGGTTCTGCAACGGGTTCTATTATCGTTACACCTACCAGTGGTACAGCACCTTTCACTTACCGCATTGGTACAGTCGGACCTATAACAACCACCACTGGCAACTTCAACAATCTGAAAGCCGGATCATACAGAGCCTATGTGCAGGATGTCCATGGCTGCATTGGTGTGGCTGGCCCTATTGTAATTGCACAGGCAGCTAAAGTAAGTGCGACTCTCACAGGTACTGCTGCATCAGGATGCAATGGCAGTCTTAACGGAAAAATTACCATCACAAACCCGATAGGCAGTTCTCCTTTTCAATATAAACTTGGTTCTTTCGGCACCTTTACATCTTTTACCGCTCCGTTTGATATTACAGGGTTGAGAGCAGGCAACTACAATGTTTACATCAAGGATGCAAACGGTTGCATTGGTTCCGCAGGATCTGTTTCGGTTCCTTCAACAATTTTTACGGTCAATTATACAAAGACTGATTTGACTTGCATTAACCAGACAGGGTCTATTAGTTTAAGTGTGCAGGGTTATCCCAACGCAACATTCAGGATTACGGGAAGCAATACATTCACATCGCAAAGCAACTTCACTGGTCTTGCAGCAGGCACCTACTATGGCTATGCCCAAGATGCCGGTGGCTGCGCAGACAGGGTAGGGCCAATCGTTCTTTCTCCTGCATCAGGTTGCAGTAAAGTGTTTGCCAAAGGAACATTGCCAACTAGAGAGACAAGCGGTGATGGTCTCCAGATAAGTCTTACTCCCAATCCAAGCCAGAACGTGTTTACGTTGGTGGTAAACAGCAAGAACATGCAGCAACCTGTCAGCATCAAAGTAATAGATGCAGCAGGCAGAAACATGTATGCAACAAAAGGTTTACCAGCACAGGCATTCCATATTGGTGAAAAATTGTTCCCGGGATTGTACCTTGTAGAAATAACACAAGGCAATGAAATGAAGACAGTAAAAGCAATTAAAATAAAGTAGGGGTTATTTTTTTCATAATCATCATGCAAACAGCACAAGGCCATCTTTATTAGATGGCCTTTGTTGTTTTAACGCAGGTATTCTTTCTCTTGCAACAAACAGCATAACATAGATGGCTGTGGGTGGAGGACACTAATAACGGCTAAAAAATCCCTACAAACTTTTATCCGCTATTAATAAGAAACGCCGTCGCAGGGTGTTCTTTACCTGCGACTGATTGCACTAAGGACTGTAACAAATAGTTGATTTACGACTGCAAAAGTTGTTGGTGAGGAACACCAACAACGGCTTAAATTATAGTGTTAAAAGCATTTTTGGCATGATTATTAACTTTAGGTAAGCCCTTAAAACCTAAAATTTAAAAATTATGAAACGAGTATTTTTTTTATTGACCATAGTGACAATGTCTATGGCTGTGGTTGCTCAGGGAAATGGCAAAGGAAATGGGCACGGTAATGGGAACAACAAGGGAGAAAATAATGAAAGAGGAAAGGACAAAAAAGACAAGGATGAAGATAACAATGAGGATAAACATGAGGTTGCATATCCAACTCAGCACCCACAACATGGCAAAAATGCGAATCATCAGCCTAAAAAAGTAGCTACTGCCTTGTTAAAAGATTACCCTGCGGCCAACAATGTGACGTGGAGCAAATACAAAGGAGATTATACTGCTACATTTAGGAATGGAATATGGAGATCCACTGCCGTTTATCATGCCAATGGAGAACGCCGTGATACCCGTACATCAGTGACTAGGACACAATTGCCGGGAACGATTTGGGATAAAATCTTCAAAAGGGATAACATAACTCCAACGCAATATATCCAGATAGAAAGACCATCTGTTGCTGAAAAGATTTTCAGAGTGCTGTCGGCAAATAATACTGTCTATTTCTATGATCAGAATGGTAAGGTTGTGTCTTACGACTATTAAAATAGAAGGGCAGCATAACTTTTGTACGGCTGGGGTCTTTTCGCCGTGGCAGCTGTTCTTCACCTGCCACCAACGGCAAAACATAGATGGCTGTTGGTAAAGAGCACCAACTGCGGCGTAAACTTTTATCCGCTATAATAAGAAACGCCGTCCCTTTACCAGGAAACGGCGTTTCTTATTTTACAATTTAAGTGCTTATTCCGCAGAAAGGTATTGCGCATAAGCATAACCTTCTTCTCCGTCAACTGAACGGACAAGCCACCACTGCTCGTTTGTGCGGCTAACGATCGTGACCGTTTCCCCATGATCAGCCTTGCCAACAATTGGCTGATCAGTACCCGGCCCTTTGCGTATGTTGAGTGCAGTACTCTCCGTGACCACTTTGGCTTGGGTAACAGCAGCATCCACCGCCACATTGATGTTCAGCACCAGGTCGCCACTCGAAAAGTTAGGATCTATTTCTCCATATTTAGCCCATAGGTTGTCTTTAGCACTTCCGCTGGGTGCCGTGCCGTCTATGTGCAACACGCCTTCCTGCTCATTCACCTGAAGACCTGTGATGCCTTCTGCCGAAGCTGCATCTACCAGTGCTTTATATTTTTCTTGCAATGCCATAATGTTTTCTTGTTTAGTTTTAATTAACTGTCAATTTGTTTTCAATCTTCTTAGGCCTCAGTGCGCTGATGGCCATCATTAGCTTGGGAAGCTTGTCTTTTTTAATAGAACCAGAAAGTGTCACTACGCCATCTGCCACAGATGCGCTAACAGTAGGGAAGTCTTTTGTGGCATCTTTAATAGCACCTGCCATGTCAGCAACGCCGGATTGCACCATTGGTACGGCTGGTGGTGGCGGTGGGGGCAGTTCTAATTGATTAACCACAGACTTAACCCCTTTTTCGCCTTTGGCTACGTCTTCGGCTTTGGCCTTTGTAGCCTCGTCCACAACTGTTCCGGTCAGGGTGGCTACTCCATCTTTGACCGACACTGTCACACCTTGTTCTTCCTTTTGTTGCACGGCGGCTTGCACATCAGCATCTTTAGGCTTGCAACTGGTAAAAGCCATGCCGGCAATTAAAAAGGCCGCTACACTTAGTTTCATGAGTTTCATTTGAAAAAATTTTAGTTTAGTAAAAGATAAAAATAGAAATAAGAATTGATAATGCTAATCAAGAGTTGAAAAATTGGTGAGAAATGACTCCGGAAGAGTCAAATACCAGCCTGAATTCGGGCAGGTTTGTAACAGAAATCGTTTTCAAAGAGTTTTCACAACTCCGTTAGGAGTTGCACATGCAGTTTGTTATGTTTGACTCCTAACGGAGTCGTAGAAATTGTGTGGGTATTTCTTTTTCTACAAATCTGCCCGAATACAGCGGGTATTGAACTCCCCTGGAGTTCCAACTCTTGATTAGCATTATTAATGATGCTATTCCTTCCCAAATTTACTTACAGCAGCTTTACAATCCCCGCCGCTGGCGGGGTTACACAGTAGTTTCAAGATATAAACATCTTTTCTCCCCTGCTGGCAAAAACTGTTTGCCTCTACAACTGGTTTCAATATTTGAAACAACTCACCAAACAATCAGGTCTATACAATTTTCAACCTGTTTTCCCCTTATTTTCGTGTAGCCTAAAACCTTTATTAAAAATGCAACTTGCTATCTACGAAACCAGCAAATCTAATTTTGAGCGGCCAGGCTTATCTATGCAGGTCAGGATAAGCATGTTGCTGGCAGATACAATCATTTGGGCGGGCACCACCGTCATTATGTATAGCATGTTACAAGACTTTGAAAACCTGAGTACGGAACGAAAACTGATAACCCTCCAAGGTTGGAGCGATGAGGAAATTAAAGTAATCAGCAAGCTACTCAGTGACAACTACAAATCTTTAAAAAAAATAAAACACCTTGACAAAGAAAGCATCCGGCTAAAAAAGCAACTGGAAAACATAGTGAATGAGTATATGCGCATTTGCATGACAACATTGAGCAAAGCTCTCAATCACACAGGCTTTCCGGAAACGGATGGACCTTTTTTTAAGAGCGATGTTATGGGGTTTTATTATATTGATTTTACCGATTCAGAGTCCGAATATGATGCTTTAAAACCATTGAGCCAGCTGCTGCAAGGCAGACCAATGGGCAGCGACCAGATGCCGGACATTCCATTTCTGCCTATAGAATTTTTATTGTCAGAATGGAACGATGGAAAGGCCTATGTCTATGACCAATCGTTGCAACCCGAAGGTGCCGATTGGGCAAATGGTTGGTTGCAGGAGTGTTTTACAATGCCCAATGTATTGCTTGCAACAGAGACTGAAATTTTGCTTCTCCGCAGCCAGTTGCAAAGCATTACACAGCATTTTAGAAAAGCGGTGGATGAGTGGTCGCAATGCTGTGAAACAAACCCAAACCGAATAGAAAGCCTTCATTTTTTTAAAGAACATGTACTACCAGCCGCACAACAGTTTCAGGCAGCTTTTGATCAGCATGAAATAGTGCAGGCAAGAAAATTTGTAATTGCCAAACAAAGCATCACAATCCTTGCAGGGGAAATGCCACTGTCTGCAATACTAAAATTTCTCAACCATTCCAATGCCATCACCCCGGAGTCTTGGGTCGTGCTGGAACAGTGGATTCAGCAAGACGAAAATAAAAATATCCGCCGCCCTGTTTTTGTCATGCACGTAAAAAATATTGGCGATTTGGAGCAGCAAACAACAGAAGAAACGGAAGCGATTGAATCGAATCCCCTTAGCACAAAAAAATTTATTTCCGTAGAAGATTAAAAAAACAATAAGAGTTAGAAATAATTAATTAACCATTTTATCATTCAAAAAATGCGTCTCGCCATCTACGAAGGTTCTATTACTATTTTTGATATTTCAGGCATTGGCCTCATGTACAAATATGGCCTGGTGCTGGCCGATGCAGTTTTTTATGGAGGCATGACAATGACTCTTCATTCGTTGATGTACATGGCTCCCAGGTTGCCCCTTGAGCAAAAAGTAAAAATGCTAAAAAGCTTTGATAAAAAGGACTATAACGACGACAGGTTAGAATATGATTTGATGTTAAAATTTTTAAAGGCTCAAAAAAAAATAAAACACAAGCCAACTGCCTTTTTACAACAAAGCAAAAAATTAGAAATTACCATAAATAATTACTTTAATGCTGTATTAAAGGAATATGATGAAAATCTGGATCGCGCAGGCCTCCCCTCATACAATGGTGCTATGACCACCAGTGGATTTATGCGTGGTTACATCATTAATCATGAAAATAATGAGTTGGAAGATGAGATTTATATGTCTCTTAGCAATGTTCTAAACGGAATGCCGGAGCAAGACCAGGAACGGCCCGACATCCCGTTTTTACCAATCGAATTTTTAAATAAAGAGTACGGGTTGAAGGATAAAACCGTCTATGGAATGGACGATGAGGCTGCACTTGATCACCAAAATCCCTGGCTTTATCATTGTTTCACAGTTCCCCATCTGCTTCTTGCTACTGAATCAGAAGTATTGCTCCTGCGAAGCCAGCTCGACTACGCCACCCGCCCATTCAGGCAGGCCATGGATCAATGGAGCGACATGTGTGTGAATGAAGATGATACTACTGTGCGCCTTTCTTTTTTTAAAGAACAAATACTGCCCCACATCCAGTCAATAAAAGATCATTTGGCAAACAACCAGATCATTCAGAAAAGACAATCGTCTGAATTTGAAATGTATGACGTAAAAATCTTGATAGGAGAAGTGCCCGTATCAGTCATTTTCAACTTCTATCACCAGTCAGGCACTCTGCAAGACAAAACATGGAACGTGCTGCAAAAGTGGCTGGCCGAGGAAGACGAAATGCAAACCCGCTGGCCGGTAATGGTTATGGAAATAACTGAACAATTTAAAGCTGATTTAAAACACCAGAAGGAAGATGAAGTGCTGGAAAATGCCCCATTGCAACCTAAAAAATTCATTTCCATAGACGATTAGGAAGTATGAGGTATGAGCTATGATGAGCTATGAAGTATGAGGTATGAGCTATGAAAGAAATGGGGAATTTAAGACTTGGAAACTAGAAATAAAAAAAATTAATTTAACCCTAAGACAATAAACACCCAACAAAAAACGATCAACCCTAAACCCTAAGACCCTAAACCCCCAAACTCCATGAAACTAAAAAACCTCCGCTATTTCCCCACTGGTAAATTAGCCTCCCAAAACACACTTGAAATGATCAGCATGGACGATCTTGTTCGCCTGATCGAAATGTACAATTTCCGTGAAGTATTTGTATTGCAATCAGGTGGTGGTGTCAGCGAGTATTTTGCTGTCATGTATCAAAATCACCTGTTGTTGCAGGCTGCCCTTGGATACAAAACAATTGAAGACTATTACCTGGCTCAGGAAAAAAGTTTTCCCGGCAGCGATAGTTTTTATGGTGCCAGGGAGCAAGGCTGCGAAAACTATGAAGAATACAACATGCTTACCCAATCCGGCATTACCGACAAAGAAGAGTTTGCCAAAATAAAAACAGGAGGCTTTATAGAAGGTTTCAAACAATGGCATGCAGACGCTACACTTCCCAATAATGTGACCACTGCCTTAGGGCTCTACCAGATTGCAGAGCAAAACGGCTTTGCAGATTTCAAAACATACGCCGGAGCCACCTCCAAAGGCTTCCCGACCAAAGACATCTACGAGGTAGCGCTGGAATATGGCTTCCCCAACATGCAGGAATATGAAGAAAGCAAACGCCGTGGCTTTACCAACTACCAGGAGTTGCAAATGGCCTACCAATTGAAATTGCGCGATCATGCAGACTTTGTGCAATGGTCTATTTTAAATACTTCCATTTGCGAAAACTGCGGCTGCGATGGCAAAGTGCTCAACATGCTCATTAGCAAACTGGAGCAAGGCAAGCGCATTTCCATCAACAAGCTCATGGATCTTTTTGAAAAATCCGTAAATGAATATCGCTATCCCGACACCAATGAACTGCCCGCCTGGTTCGATTGCATTCTGCCCACCCGACTGCTTGTTATTGATTTTCTCATTAACAACGAAGAAATCCGCAAGTTTGGCACCTACGACACCGATGGAGAGTTTTTTGAAATCAACCACATGAAAGACCGCAAAGTGGTCATAGACGGCAGCAATGTTGCACACAACAGCCAGGGCAGCGGCAGTTCCAAACCCACAGTTGCCAATCTGATCAGGCTTGTATCCTACCTGCGGAAAAAACAGTTTACAGACATCAGCATCATATCCGATGCCTCGCTTCGTCACAAGCTCGAAGATGGCGACCGCCTGCCGGAGTTAAAAGAACTGGCCGAGTATCTTGAGTCGCCCCGTGAAACTTCCGCCGATGCTTTTCTCATTAAAAACGTAAAGCAAAGCCATTGCCTCCTCGTCAGCAACGACACCTTCCGCCAGTGGAAAATCAGCGACCAATGGGTCGCCGAAAACATAGACTACTACCGCCTCTCATTCCTCATCAAAGACAACGAAGTCCTGATGCCCGATTTAAAATAAATATGTTGAATCAGTACAAGCTTCATTCCTATAAATAAATGCAATAGGCTGTCCGAATAGGGGCAGCCTATTGTATTTATTAGAATTTTTGTTTACTTTTTAGGTTAATGTATAATTTGGTGTTGGGGGGATTATGTGACCGTAAAAGATTCGGCAGGTGTTCTTTACCTGCAAACCTACGTTCAGAAAAATTTTTGCAAGACATTCATTTTAGTGATAATTAATTTATATTTTTCAGTTTTTCCACTTTGGAAAATCTGCATATTACAGTGAGTCAAAAACGGCCATTTGTCACTCGCCTTCTTATAAAAAGAAGCCGATGAATAATGATAGTATTCAGCAAAATTGCAAAGACCAGCAGATACCGGATTATTGTGCCCGCCCGGCATAGCCGTTTGGACGGGGATATAGTCTAACTTTTGTTTAAAGACATGCTGATTGCACAGTCCAACTCTTCAAGGGTTTCTTTCCCGCACCTGGTATTTCCTATCAGTTGCTTTAACCAAAAACTTTTCAAGCAATTTAAAATCATTGTCTTGTCGTGTCTCCGCTTCATCCTTTTTTGGAGGAAGTCTTGGTATGTTGAAAGGCGCTAGTGAAGCAGTTTTAATTTATTATGGCGTTGTTGCACGAATACCTAATAAAATCCTTTGCGAAGCAAAAAATCCATTTTTTTCATAAAAAAATCCTGTTAATCCCTTCTATCCGTGTTATC
>JAYTGA010000307.1:0-1847 GCA_043733905.1 Segetibacter sp. | reverse complement strand
GCCTTTATCGTCATAAGAAACTAAAACGTAGTCGATGTTGCCTGCAGATTTGCCATGTTTGTCTTTTAACCTTACTTCGCCAACATGTGTCCATGTCGTTTTGCCGTCAAAAATGAAGTTTGCTGCATCGCTTATAATTATCCAATCTTCTCTAAATCTTATCGGGCAAATTATTACTTGTTTGCCTTTGTGGTTTAAGCTGCAAACACCTAATGGAAACTCAATACTGTTTTTAGTGCAGTTTGAAACAATGTTGTTGTACGGGCATAACTTATTATCCCGATAGCGTTTTGCTCTATCACTTTTATTGTCAATAGGAAAGCCGAAAACTTCGCCCAAAGGTTGTAAATTTTTGTTATCCAAACTCATTCGTCAAAAATAGTAAATATTGCCCGTCTTTGTGTCTGTCATGGAAGGGATGTTGAGAGCCAGCAGCGCCGCCGGTGCAATTTCCGCCTTCGATTCAGGCTTGGCAATGGGATGGTATTTTATAACTTAAAGCCCACAACCGAAGCCAATTAAAAAACTAAAGATGAAGATAATAACTAAAAGCTAAATTAATAACGTCTGCCTCAACTGCTGTTGATAGCGGCCTACAGCCGAAGCTAATCATTGTCTGTACCCGCTTGCAGAAATACTTTTGTTGGCGGATTGCTTATTGTTTCAAAATCCAGATTGTATTAATATCATGAGATGTAACCCATACAAAATGATCTGTAATCCTTACTGCTCCGCTACCTGATACAGGACTATAAATACTTTCGACAATGTTAGACATTGGATTGATGGTTTGCAAAAACTTTCCTTTTGTTGCACGAACCCAAACTAGACCTGCTCCGGTAGTTATATCACCTCCGCCTCCCGGAACATTTGTGGCAACAACTGCAACTACTGTATTTGATGCAGGATCAATGTGACTTACTGTTCCATCCCCCTGATTTAAAGTCCAAACACCATTTTCGCCTGCTGCAATGAATCTTGGCGTTTTTCCAACGTTAATAGTAACTTCTACGCTGTTTGTTTTCGGGTTAATTTTCTGAACTGAATTTAAAGTAGTATTTGATACCCAAACAGCATCATAGCCATACACCGCACAATGCGAGCCGGGCAATACGGCTATTTTTTTTTGAACAGTATTCGTGTTAGGATTTATTCGTGTTAAAATGCCAGTACTATCCGACAAAACCCATAAAGAACTGTCACCAGCAGCCAACATAATTTCGCCATTTACATCTGAAATACCGCAAGGTATTTCCGCAATTATTTTTCCTGTTTTATTATCAATTCTATAAATTGATTGTTTTGTGCAACTTGCAACCCATAAAGAATTAAAACCAATAATCATCGCTCCGCATGCACCTGGAATATGCACTTGTAATACAGGGTTCTTATTTTTTACAGAAAGTTTTTCAACCCTATCAATATTTAAAATCCAGACATCATCTTTATCTGCGGCTAAAAAATCAGGAGAGCCTGCCAATTTTATTTTTGCAAAAGCAGTTTTATCTATTGGGATTTCTTTTGGCTTATTGTGTTGTTGGGAAAACGATAAAAAAGAATGTGTTAAAAAAATAAATAGAAAATAGACTTTCATTGTAAGTAACATTAAATTATTGAACTCTCTTCAGGCTTGCGGCAGGACTGGTATTTTATAACTGTGCGCCAGGCAACTGAAGCCGATTGAAAACTAAAGATGAAGATAACAACTAAAAGCTAAATTAGTAACGCCAAGCTGGAACTGCTGCTGATAGTGAGTTGCTGATTGTTCCAATGTCAAGCCCCATTATTGGCAATACCAATGTTGGCTGCTGGGCTTTTAACCATTCCTAAAGTCATACTAATTTGCC
>JAYTGA010000306.1:0-14208 GCA_043733905.1 Segetibacter sp. | reverse complement strand
ACCGCCTTTTTTTATTTCTATCTTCAATCCTTAATTTATTTTTTTACAGCAATTAGTTATCCACCATACTTGCTTTTAAAAAACTACCGGAGTATTGATTACAGACAACTGTATTAAGGAATTGCAACCTTTTCATCAAATAATTGCAATGAAAAGGGCTATAATTTTTGAACGATAAATAATACTAAAAATTGCGCCAAATACTAACAATCGTAAGTTTAGATTTGTTGCAGCACCTTATGTTCACTATACATTTTGCAATTAGCCCCAGGATCTTTTAGGCTTTTTAACGAGAGAAGGTAGAAAAAGAATATAATATAGACACATCCACAATTCAAACAAAAGAAACCAGGGAAATAAATCGGCTTCATTAAGTTTCTTCATGGTTTTGAAGTAAACAATGCTTTGCACAATCAAACGCAGACCAAATATAGAAAGAGCCAGCCACCAATTAAAAAAAATAGCTGCAATGATAACTAAGGGATAAACTAAAAACTGCGTGGCAGAATACAATCCCAGTAACAATTTGTGTTTGCCACGATAATATTTTGCTGTGGAGTAGTGTCTTGTTTTTTGCGAAAACCATTCTTTCCATGTTTTTTTCGATTCACTAAGAGTATGAGCTTCGGAATGAATCACAATTTTTGTGTTGCGGCTGTTGGCTACCTTATTTATGAATAGATCATCGTCGCCGCCAGGTATCTGGTTAATGGCCGAAAAGCCTTTATTTTTAAAAAAAACATCTTTTTTATAACTCAGATTTCTGCCTACACCCATGTAAGGAATGCCCGCCAAAGCATAACTCAGGTATTGCAATGCAGAATGGAATGTTTCGAAGCGAATAATCTTGTTGAGAAAGCTTCCTGTTTTATGAAAGGCTCCATAACCAAGCACAATCTCGGTACCGGTTGCATAGCCGTCCTGCATCAGGTTCATCCAGTTTTCGGTGGCTGGTACACAATCGGCATCGGTCAGCAAAAGTGTTTCATACTTTGCTGTTTTAATTCCCATGCTCAGTGGAAATTTTTTTCCTGCTATCAGCTTTGCTTCCTGTGTCAGTTCAACTGGTACCAGATTTTTAAAAGTTCGTTTCAGCTCTTCGACCAGGTATTTTGTATCGTCAGAAGAATTGTCGTTGACCAATATGACTTCGTTGGTGGTAGAATAATTTTGTAAAAGCACACCGGGAAGATTCTTGACAATATTCCCGGCCTCGTCCCGGGCACAAATGACGACAGAAACAGGCTGCTGCTGGCTATGTAGTTTTGCAGAAGGTTTATAAAAAGCTAAGCGACTAAAAATGCCGGCGTAATAGATCAATTGTATTAGCGTAACCAAACAAAAAACAGCGAAAGCCAGCTCTCTCCAATACTTCAACATCATCATGCCGCAAATGTAAGGCACTTACATTTAAGATACTTTTTTGGCCAATTTGGAGCAAACAAGTTCCTGAAAAAATTTCTTTTTTCTTTTTCTGTAGAAAAATGGAGATCGGGTTTTTATTTCACAGGTAAACCCATTTCTCTTTGCATGGATTGAATGGAAGGTTCGTGGCCGCGAAATGCTTTAAACATTTTATTGTAATCTTCCGTATTGCCTTTTGATAAAATCATGTCGCGAAAACGTTGTCCGTTGACTCGGGTCAATCCACCATTTTCTTTAAACCATGAAAAGGCATCTTCTTCAAGCATTTTTGTCCATTGATAAGCATAATAACCAGCAGCATATCCATTGCCCCAAATGTGGAGAAAGTAGCTGGAACGATAGCGGGGCGGCACTTGTGGCAAATCTAAACCAGTGACATGAAGAGCGTTTTTCTCAAATTCATCTGCATCTGATACTGTTTGTCCGGCAGATAGTTTGTGCCATTGCATATCAAGCGATGCGGCGGCAATGGCTTCAGTCAATCTATAACCGGTATTGAATGATGAAGCGTTTTTTATTTTGTCTAAAAGGGTTTGGGGAATGACTTCACCAGTTTTGTAGTGAACTGCATAGTTCTTCAACACCTTTGGGTCGGATGCCCAATGTTCATTGAACTGCGATGGAAATTCAACATAATCACGGGCTACTCTTGTGCCAGAAAGACTGGGATAATATTGATTGGCAAAAAGCCCATGAAGTGCATGACCAAATTCATGAAACATGGTGGTCACATCATCGAAGCTGATGAGGGCAGGCTGGCCGGGTGCAGGTTTGGTGAAATTGCAAACGTTGTAAATGACAGGTTTTGTTCCCAGCAACTTCGATTGTCCAACCAGGTTGTCCATCCAGGCACCACCATTTTTGTTATCACGTTTAAAGTAATCGCAGTAAAACAAGGCAAAGGCTTTCCCGTCCTTATCATACACTTCAAAAACCCTTACATCTTCCTGGTAAATTGGAATATCGTGACGTTCTTTAAAGGTTAATCCATAAAGTTGCGTAGCTGCATAAAATACACCGCTTTCCAATACTTTATTCAACTGGAAATATGGTTTTATCTCACTTTCATCAAGGTTGTATTTTGCTTTTCTTACCTGTTCTGCATAAAAATTCCAATCATAAGGCTCCAGTTCAAAACCGCCTTTTTGCTCATCTATGAGAGCCTGTATGCTGGCTGCTTCCTGCTTCGCTTTTGCAGTCACAGAGGGTACAAGTTTGGCAAAAAAAGCATCTACAGCTTCAGGTGTCTGCGCCATCTGATCCTGAAGTTTCCAGGCTGCATAGCTGGAAAAGCCCATTAACTTTGCTTTTTCTGCACGAATGGCCGCTATTCGGGTAATTAAGTTTCGGGTATCGTTTGAATCACTTTTTTCTGCACGGGTCCAGGATGCTGCAAATAGTTTTTGTCTTGTAGCCCTGTTAGCCAGTGATTGCAACATAGGTTGCTGTGTCGTATTTTGAAGTGGGATCAACCATTTACCAGCTAAGTTTTTTGCAGCAGCATTTTGCGAAAAGGCATCTTTGTCCGACTTGGCAATCCCTGCCAGTTCTTCTTGATTGCTGATGACCAAAGCACCTGCTTTTGCTGCATTGACTAATTGGTTTCCAAATTTTGCACTGAGCGAAGATTCTTCTCCATTCAGCTTTTTCATTATTTCTTTATCTGCATCCGACAGCTTTGCACCAGAAAGAACAAACTGCTGATAGTTGTATTCAACCAATCTTTTTGACTCGGCATCCAGTTTCAATTTAGCCCTGTTTTTATAAATTGTTTCGATGCGCTTAAACAATTTTGTATTCAGGTTAATTGCATCCTGGTTTGCTGTGAGTTTTGGCGCAAGTTCTTCCTGCATTTTTTGTAAAGTATCATTGGTATTGGCACCTGTGACCAGCCCAAAAACAGCATTGACCGCCGACAGTAATTGTCCGCTTTTTTCCATGGCAACCATTGTGTTTTCAAATGTTGGCAGTGCAGGATTGTTGGCTATTTTATCAATCTCAGCCAGTTGTTCTTTCATTCCTTCTTCCAGTGCAGGTTTGTAGTCTG
Source organism: Segetibacter sp. (assembly GCA_043733905.1). Taxonomy (GTDB): domain Bacteria; phylum Bacteroidota; class Bacteroidia; order Chitinophagales; family Chitinophagaceae; genus Segetibacter. The sequence goes on along the minus strand of JAYTGA010000306.1, from coordinate 10,736 downwards.
TGTTTTTTATTTTTCTAAAATCGGGGGCATGATATGGCAGCGAACTAACGCTGCTGAAAGGATTTGACACAGGCAAAGCATTTTTTGGGGAAAGCTGTTTTTTGTTCCCTTTGTGAAAAGAAGACAGTGTTACAAAAGACAGCATTAAAAAAAGATAGGAGAAAGTTTTCATCGGGCTTTATTTGTTTGGAACGAAAGTTAAACAAATCTTTTACAGAAAAAAATTTCAACCCGCTTTTGTTTGCACTTTTTGATAAACGCTTTGATTTGGCATGTAAGCGGTCTTAACGTTGAAACAATAAGTAAAATCAAAACAACCTCATCTGCTCTCCCGGTCTTTTAAAATTTGAGCAATCAAGCCCCATCCTTTCGTGATTGAGACCATATTTGTGGGTGTATTTCCTGTATTGCTGTGCAATCATTTCTGCCACGTTTCCCGAACCCCTCATCCGTCTTCCCCATTCGCTGTCGTTCACTTTTCCTCCGTGGCTGGCTTCTATCATGTGCCATACTTTGTCTGCCCTGTCGGGGAAATTTTTATAAATCCAGTCATGAAAAATCAACTTGATGGCGCCGTTTAAACGGATGAAAGTATAAGCTGAAAAGGTCGCCCCGGCATTGCTTGCAGCTTTGATAATATTGTGCATTTCATGGTCGTTCAGACCGGGTATCATTGGCCCGAGCATGACACCCATTTTTACCCCTGCTTTGCTCATTTCTTCAATCAGCCTCAGCCTTTGTTTTCCTGTGGTTGTTCTTGGCTCCATCACCCGGCGCAGTTCTTCATTAAATGAGGTGATGGACACAAGGATAGAGACGATATTCTTCTTTCCCATTTCCTGCAAAAGGTCTTTATCTCTTAGGATCCCAGCATTTTTTGTAATCATGCCCACAGGTTGATTGAACTCGTTGCACACTTCCAGCAAACCTCGTGTAATCCTGAATTTTTGCTCTGCCGGTTGGTAGCAATCTGTGTTGCCGCTAAGGCTGATTGGCACACATTCCCACCTTGGATTTGTCAAAAATTTTCGGAGCAAATCAGGCGCATTTTTCTTCACAATAATCTTCCGTTCAAAGTCTAATCCAGCCGAGTACCCCCAGTATTCAAAGGAGTTTCGGGCATAGCAATAGATGCAGCCATGTTCACAACCCTGGTATGGATTCATGCTATACATCATGCCCACATCGGGGCTTTCGACTTTGTTTACAATGCCTTTAGCTATGTCTTCAAAGTATTGTGTGGCTTCGTTTTTTTCTGTCCAGTCATCAATGCCTTCTATGTGCTCTTTCACACGTTCGTTTTTCAAAAATTTATTTCTTGGATTAAACTGTGCACCTCTTCCTTTCAAATATTCGGCAGCAGGTTCCTGCGCATCCTCACCAGTAATGATTTGTGACATGATTTGTGATTTTTTATTTGAAAAATAAAACCTTAAAACAACGAACGTTGTGTTGTCATCACAGGCAGGTTCATAAACTCAAACTGCTGTACTTTTTGATAGCCTTTCATCCCATCACGCCGTCGCAGCAACAGCATATTTTTGGCAATAAATTTTCCTGAAAAATGAAGATGACTATACTCTAACCATGCCTCCTCATATTGCTGTGGAGTGAGTGTGCGGGCTATTGTCAGGTGCGGGTTGTCCATGAAATGAGCCTTCGTTTCTTTTGTTCTCAGCAATGCCTGTGCAGGTTTTATTTTTTTCACCAAAGCCTCAATGGATGCTTTGGTTTCAATATTGATGAAAATGGTGTGAGTGGGAAAACTTCCAAAGTCTTTTAATTCAATGGTGAATGAAGTCAACCCCGTTGCAATTGCCTGTAGGCGGTTCACAATGCGGTCTTCCATCATTTGCAATTGAGAAAATTTTACCAGAGTAATATGTGGTTTGCTCCACTTTGCCGAATCCGCTTTATACTTTTCATAAAAGTTTTTTTTCACTGTTGCTATTTTATCCACTAAATCTTCGTGAGGATGCAAGACAAGTAAATATTCGCAAAGCCGGTAGCCGGGAAGTGATAATAATTCGGTTTTCATAAAATGATTTTAAGTGTTTAAACTGCTACCTTATTTTAAATGATGAATGACTTTTAGCATCAGCAATTTGCAAATAAAATTAGTAATTATTTGCTAAATAAATTAGTAAATAATTTTCGACCAGAAAAAAAATGAAAAGCCTTCATAGAAATTTTTGTGAAACTGTTTCCAAAAAATTATTTTAGAAATAACATCAAGCTTAGAAAAGACGGAAGGCATTTCTTCATTAAAAAATGATGTAACTTTTATAACTTTACGATTGTTATCATTGAAAATCAAAATTTTGATTTTGGATTTTCAATGATAAAAACTAACTTTGGTTTATGATAATACGTTTGTTGCAGGCAAAAGTTAATGCCCTTTTAAAAGAGTTTCCTGCTGTTACTATTCTGGGAGCAAGGCAGGTAGGCAAAACCACCTTAGCAAAACAAGTTGTCGCCAGTCTGAAAAAAGAAACTCTTTACCTCGATCTCGAAAACCCTCTTGATTATCGAAAACTGGAAGATGCTTATAGCTTTCTTACTGAAAATGATGATAAATGCATCATCATTGATGAAGTGCAAACCATGCCCACAATTTTTTCAGTGCTTCGTTCTGTCATAGATGCAAAACGAACAAACGGCAGGTTCATATTGCTGGGCAGTGCATCGCCCCGCTTGGTAAAAGGCGTGTCTGAATCTCTGGCTGGCCGCATTTCTTATCAAGAACTTTCACCCGTCAACTTGTTTGAACTGCCGGAAAAAACCAGGATGAACAGGCATTGGTTGCGGGGCGGCTTTCCGGGTGCATTGCTTGCCCGCTCAGATGCGGCAGCCATGATGTGGATGAATGGATTTGCCCGCAGTTATATTGAAAGGGATTTGGGTAACCTGTTTGGTGTTAACTTGTCCCAATTTACAATCGGCAGGCTCATGAGCATGCTTGCCCATGTGAATGGCAACCCGTGGAATGCAGAAATGATAGCCCGTTCTCTCGGCATTTCGGCACCTACTGTCAACCGTTATGTAGATTACCTGGAGGCTGCATTTATCGTTCATCGCTTGCCTGCTTTTTTTACCAATGCGGGCAAGCGGCTGGTAAAAGCCCCTAAAGTTTACATAAGGGATAGCGGCCTGCTTCACCATCTTAGTAGTGTCAACAATATGAATGACCTTAAAGGGCATCCCATCGTCGGGGCTTCGTGGGAGGGGTATGTGATTGAGCAGATTTACCAGTTAATACCACAAAACCTCCAATTATTTTATTACCGGACACAGGCAGGTGCAGAGTGTGATATTGTTATACTGAAAGGAATGATGCCCGTCGCCTGTGCCGAAGTAAAATTGAGTAATGCGCCATCTATTAGTAAAGGATATTACCAAAGCATTGATGACTTAGGGACAAAAAAGAATTTTATTATTGTCCCTGAAGTAGAAGAATATAAAACCAAAGACAAGGTCATTATCTGTAGTCTGAAAGTATTTTTAAAAAAGTATTTTTTAAAGCTATAATTGAATTCATTTGATACTTTTCAGGTTGAGTATCCTTGTAAATCCAAAGTTTGATTTTGGATTTACAAGGATGAACTTTTTCTATTTCTCTGTAGCCGCCCATTTATCCATCTTTTTTTCCAGCGTTTCCAAAGGCAATGCACCATCTTTCAAAATGTTGTCGTGGAAAGATGAGAGGTTAAACTTGCTGCCCATTTGCTGTTCATATTTTTTTCTCAGCTCCCTGATTTTTAAGGCACCTATTTTATAGCCCAAAGCCTGGCTGGGTATGGCCATGTAGCGTTCTATCTCCATGGTGGCATATTGCTCTCCGGCGGCTTCGTGAGCCATCATATATTGAATGGCTTCTTCACGGGTCATATTCTTTGTGTGGATGCCTACATCCACCACCAGCCTGATGGCTCTGTGTATTTCATCGCCCAGGGCGGCCATGTATTGGTATGGATCAGTGTATATGCCCAACTCTTTTCCCAGAGATTCACAATACAATGCCCAACCTTCCACATAGGCATTGTTTCCGCCAAATCTTCTGAATTTAGGCAGTGAGCTATCTTCCTGTTGCAGCGATATTTGATAATGGTGGCCTGGTATGGCTTCGTGAAGAAACAGGCTTTCCATGCCGCTTGTGGTATTGAATGTGGTGGCATCTAAAATGGGGACGTAAAAGATTCCCGGCCTTGTGCCATCGGGGGAACCCTGGTTGTACTCCGCACTGGCACTCGCTGCTCTGTATGCTTCTGTCTGCCTGATTTCAAAAGGTGTTTTAGGCACATGGTTAAACATTTTTGAAAGGTTTGGCTCTATGCGTTTGTGAATGGCTTCAAAAGCAGCTAAGACTTCCTGTGGCGTTTTATAAGGCATGAATTTCTTGTCTGTCTTCATGTATTCGAAAAATGCGTTTATGTGGCCTTTGAATCCAACAAGGTTTTTGATGCTATCCTGCAAATGGCTGATCCTGGCTACCTCGGACAAACCGAGTTGGTATATTTCTTCCGGTGTTTTGTTGGTAGTGGTTTGTGATCGGATCAGGTATTGGTAATAATTTTTTCCGTTGGGCAAAGCACTGACACCTGATGTTTCTCTTGCCTTTGGCAAATATTCATTTCGCAGAAAATTACCGAGTTTTTTATAAGATGGAATGAGTTGGTTATGAATTAAGCTTATAAAACTGGCTGTCAGCCGTTGTTGATCATTTGCAGAAAAATCTTTTGGAAACTTCTTCACGGGACTATAAAAAAGACTTGCCGTATCATCTTTCACTACCATAGCTTCCATTTCGGGGATCATTTTCAGAACAAGAACTTTTGGTAAAACATAATTGGCGGCAATTCCTTTTTTAAAATAAACAATGCTGCTGTCTGCCCATGCCGAAAACTGGGTAGCCCTGCTAATCCAGTTGTCATAATTTTTAACTGTTTTAAAAGGCTGAATGCCATCGCCACTGCCCAATTGACCCATTGTGAGTGGTAAACCCCAAAATTGCTGAAACGGTATATAGTTTTCCGTAAAACCAAAGCTTTCAAGATTAATTTCCATTTCGTGGCTAAAAACATCATAGCTCAATTTGTCCTGGTCGTTAAGGGCTTCGCGGTCAAATTTGCTCAGGTAAATTCTGTAACGGTTAAAAAAGTCTTTCACGTTTTCTCGATAGTTATCGGAGAAGTCAACCGGAAGTAAGTCGTTGTACCGGTTGTCGCCAATGGCTGTTGCTTCCAGAGGAAAAAGCTTTAGCCTTTCATCATAGTAATTTTGAAACAAGGCAGAGAGTTCTTTGTTGGCCTCTTCGCCAGGGTTGGTATTACTGAGTTTGCACGAAGCGGCCAAAACAGCAAAAGCAATGAAGAGCATTTTTTTCATAATCTGCAAATAAGGCGATAAATCTAAGATTTTGTCGGCAAATTTTTCGGAAAGCCAATTTTTTAGAATATAAAACCCGATATGCGAAACTGTCAAAAATGTTTGTGTGAAAAATTTTACATAGTCTCAGACAGGGTCTGCGTTTACACAGATTTGCCTGAAGTCTTATTGTTTCGTTTAGTAATAATCGCGTAGTACAGTTTTCCTACAGATTTTTATTCCATTTTTACAAGTTTTTTTTATTTAGAGTACTGTTTTAAGACTTTCCGGCATCATGAAGTTATCATTTCATTACCCCTAAAAGAATTGCTTAATTGTTTCTGAAACTCAATAAATGCGCTTACTTTTGCGCCTTCGACAAAATATAATTATGTTAAGATTATCTCTACTATTATTGATTTTTGTGTGTTCGGTAGCTGTGGCTCAGGAGAAAAAAAAGGGAAAAGCTGACACGGCAACTACCCAGCAAATTGACAGTATTGCCAATGCGGATTTGAAAGAAACGATTTTGGATAATAACATTGCCGAAGTGAGTATAGATGAAGGCGATGCAAATGCAGGCGGTAGCCAGGTATCAGGGTTATTAAATACCCGTGATCCTTTTTATTCTGCTGCAACATTTAATTTTAGTGCTGCCCGGTTTCGATTTCGTGGTTATTCCAATGATTTTAATACCACTTATATGAATGGCCTTACCATGGAAACCCTCGAAAACGGGTTTACTCCTTATGGTCAATGGTCAGGTCTTAATAATGTGTTACGAAACCGACAGATTGCAATTGGCCTCACACCTACATCATTTGGTTATGGAAATATTGGCACAGCAGTCAGCATTGACACACGTGCCAGCAAGCAACGTAAGCAAACACAATTTGGTTACGGATATTCCAGTGCTAATTACACCAACAGGTTTTCATTTTCAACTTCTACCGGCCTTACTAAAAGTGGTTGGGCCTTCACACTTGCAGGTACTTTCAGGGGTGGAAACGAAGGATATATACAAGGAACTTATGCCAATAACTACAGCTATTTTGCCGGAATAGATAAAAAAATAGGGCAAAAGCATTTGCTTTCACTTGTTGGTTTTGGTGCACCTTCAGAAGCGGGTCGTGCAGGCAGTTCTGTTAAGGAAATGCAGGACATTGCCAACGACCATTTCTACAACCCTAACTGGGGCTATCAAAACGGTAAAAAGAGAAATGCAGTGGTTTCGAGAAGCAACCAACCTGTGTTTATTTTGACACATGAATTCAAAATGGACAAAAACAGCAGCCTTACAACTGCAGTGGGTTATACATTCGGCGACAGAAGTTCAAGCAGCCTTGATTGGTATAATTCTAACGATCCAAGACCGGATTATTACCGATACCTGCCGAGCTACCAGGAAGAAGACCCTGCCAGGCAGGCTGAAATTCGGGCAGCAATGAGTGCTGATGAAAACAAACGCCAGATAAACTGGGCAGCATTGTATGATGCAAACAGAAATAATAGAGAAACCATTCACAATGTAAATGGAATTGCAGGAAATGATGTTTCGGGGTTGCGTTCTAACTATATATCTTTCAGAAGAGTGCAGAATACAAAACGTGGAAGTATCAGAACTGTTTTTAATCAAAAACTAAATAAGAACATAGATTTTTCTTTTGGACTTTCCCACCAAATTGAAAAAAATAGATATTATGCAAAAGTGGAAGATTTATTAGGCGGAGATTTTTATATTGATTTTAACCAATTTGCTGAAAGAGATTTTCCTTCGAATCCAAATGTAGGACAATGGGATTTGAATCGCCCAAACAGATTGTTGAAAGTAGGTGATCAGCTTAATTATGATTATGATGTAGTCATCAATAAAACCAATGCTTTTACCCAGGGGGTCGCCAGGTTTAAAAATCTTGATTTATTTGTAGCAGCAGAAGCTTCTAATACACAGTTTTGGAGAATCGGCAATACACGGGTAGGTTTATTTCCCAACAACTCTTATGGAAAGTCTGCGGAATATTCTTTCAATAATTATTCTGTCAAAGCAGGTTTAAATTACAAAATTAATTCCCGTAATTATTTCTATGTAAATGCCACGCAAATGACACGGGCTCCTTTTTACAGAAATGTTTACTTGTCACCCAAAACCAGGGATGTTGTACAGGATAATTTAAAGAGTGAAGACATTCAATCAATAGAAGGTGGCTATGTGGTGACGACCCCCGCAGTGAAATTCAGGTTGACTGGTTATTATACCCAGGTTAAAAACCAGCTTAACCTGCTTTCGTTCTACAATGATTTGTACAGAAGTTTTGTGAACTATGCGCTTAGCAATGTAGGAAAACTTGATTTTGGCGGTGAGTTGGGTATAGAAAGCCGTGTTATAAAAAACGTGATCATTAGTGGTGCAGCTTCTGTTGGAAGACACTACCTGAACGGAAGACCCGAGGTAACTGTTACCCAGGACAACAATGCCCAGCTTTTGGCTAAAACACTTATTTACTCTCAAAACTACCGCAACAGTTCACCACAGGAGGCATATACACTTGGCCTTCAGTATCGCTCTCCCAAGTATTGGAATATTGGTGCCAACGTTAGCTACTTTGACCAGATGTGGGTTGATTTTAACCCCATCCGCCGTACTGTGGATATAACACAGGGAATACCTTATAAAAGTGAATTGTGGAATGAAGTGATTGACCAGGAAAGATTATCGGGACAAACGACCGTCAATGCTTTTGCAGGCTATTCATGGAAATTGCCCAGTAGCCTTAGTTTCAAAAGAAAAACATTTCTTTTCTTAAATGTGAATGTGAACAATGTGCTGGATAATAAAAATTTTGTAACCAGCGGCAGAGAGCAACTTAGATATGACAACGTGGGAAACAACGTTGACAAATTCCCCCCACGGTATTTTTATGGTTATGGAAGAACTTATTCAGTCAGTGCATCAATCCGCTTCTAACCCACTTTAATTTTTAATTTTTGACAAATGAAGAATATGAAAAATAAATTCGCCTTTATTGCAGCAATCATTGCCTTTTGCGCCACCATGATGATGTCTGCCTGTAGCAAAAAGTTTGATGAACCACCCGTTCAAACCACAACTTTAGCAGAACTTGGTATTAAAGCCAACGTTACCATAGATGGCTTCAAAACCCTCACCTATGTCGGCAGCGGAGCTTTTTACCCTATAACTGATTCTTTTGTCATTACAGGTCTTGTGACCGCCAATGACAAAAGCGGCAATCTTTACAAACAGATTTTTATCCAGGATTCAACCGGAGGTATTGAAGTGGATATTGAAAATACCGGTTTGTACAACGCATTTCCTATTGGTAGAGAAGTTGCGGTTAGTTGCAAAGGACTGTATGTAACAAATTATAATGGCATGCAAATTATCTGTTCAAAAACAACACAAAATGGATCTCCGGCCAAAATTGGGATTGCTACAAACCTGATTAGCAACTACATTAAAACTGGTGCTATTGATTCAGTACATCCTATTGTTGTTACAATAAATCAATTGAACACAAAACTGCAGGGTTCACTTATTAAACTCGAAGATTTTGAAATTCCTTTTCCGGATGTAATATTTAGCACTTACTCCGATTCGTCTGTCAATAAAAACACAGTGAATGTGAATATTGTCAATTGCTCTGGCCAAACTACGATTATTAGAACAAGTGCTTACGCAAACTTTGCCTCACAGCCTGTGCCTACAGGTCACGGTTCTGTTACCGCTATCTATACTGTCTATAGTACCACCAATCAATTGATCATTCGCGACACAAGCGATGTGCAATTTAGAGGTACACGTTGCGATGGCAGTTCTGGCAATCCACCAATAAGATTAAGAAATATTAAAGATATACGAGCCGACACAATCAATTTAATTCCTACTTACGACTATATTGAAGGAACGATCGTTTCAAATTCAGCAAACGAAGCATCTACATTAAATTATCGAATTCAAGGTGATGATGGTTATGGAATTCAATTAAGATTTACATCTACCTCTAACAAAAACTGGAGCCTGGGTGACAGGGTTAGGGTATTTGTAGGCAATCAGAAAGTTTCCCCTTACAAAGGCGACCTGCAGATCAACTATGTAGCCGGTGCCATTACAATTGGTTCGGGTTCTGTCACTCCAAGAGTAGCCACCATAGCCGACATTATTGCCAGCGGAACTGATTGGGCATCCACTGTTGTTAAGATTAACAATGTCACCATTACACCGGGAACAGTTGCAAGTAGCGGTACTAATTATACCATTACCGATGCTACCGGCAGCATAGTCACATACATTAGAACCAACCTCGGATATACGCCTCCAGCCACCGCTACTTCTATCACAGGCTATGTTTCTTTCTTTTACACAACACCACAGCTTACCCTGCGCAAAGCATCTGATGTGCAATAGATAAAATTTCCCAACAATCATATTTTCAAAACCCGTCTTCTCAAAAAAGGCGGGTTTTTTTTATTTGGCAAAAATGTGAAGGTGGCTGGTAAATATTTTTTACTTTAGTCAAAATTATCACCCACCATGCAAGACGAATTGGCAACCCTGCAACATGAAAATGAACAATTAAAACGATTGGTGCAGTCACTTTCTGACAAGTTGAAGGCCATATATCTGATTATTGGCGATGTAGTCAATGCCGATGTTCATCTAACATCCTTTGTTCTTTCCAATGATAAAATGGAAGACAGCATGCAAAATCCGCTTTATTCCTTACAAAAAATTAAGGATGGAATTATCTATTACGAAGATGCCTATGTAAAAAATAAGGAAGGAATAAGCGAAACACTTAATTCCTTACAAAAAAATAATAATGGAATAATTGACTTCAATAATGCTAATCATAAAAATAAGGAAGGAATAAATTATACCAATGATGCCCACCATGAAAATAACATAGGAATAAACCCTGTAAATGAAGCCATCTTAAAAACTCAGCTTCGCAAAGAAATTCGGAAAAGTTCAGATGAAGGAATTGAGAACACAGCCAAAATATTAATACAGCTACAAAGCGGCACACAGCAGTCGTATGCTGCTTTGAGGAAACTAACCAAACTTTCAACAAGTGGCATGGCCAAGCGGATCATGGCACTCAAAAATAAAGGCCTCATCGTCCGCACCGGTTTCCAGCTATATTCACTTACTCAAAAGTCCATACAAATGCTCAACATAGCCCGGCAATAAATCCGGCTGATTGTGAGCAAAAGCAAAACTTTGTTGACCAGCTTTTAGTCCATCAGGCATCATCGTTGTGTCACTCCTATGTAAAGGCATCCGCTGCACGCATCCGCACAGAAGTTTTTGCTGGTGTTAATATGTTTATCCGGTTTTAAGTTTTCATTGTTCC
>JAYTGA010000305.1:0-11238 GCA_043733905.1 Segetibacter sp. | reverse complement strand
GATGTTGAAGTTTCAGGAGCTAAGACAGGCCCTATCTATATACCGTTGCTTCAAACATGCCATTTTTGAAGGTAAATTCCTTAAGTTGATGACATTGCGGTCTGCCTTATGAAACTAATTTTTAGGGTTACTTGCTGGTCCATATTGGTCGCATCGTGCTCTTATGCACCGGAAGGCAATAAATCGGCTGCAGAAGCACTTAAAAATGAAAGAAAGCGTATTGCCGACTCAATAAATGTACTCCATGAAAAGAACTTATCCAAAAAAATAACGCAGTGGTGGAATGGAGCTCTGGCAAAACTTATACATATGAACTCCAGGAGCAGTTTGAAAACACTATCAGGCCTGTTTCATTTAGTGGCGATGTGAAAGATATCTTCAAAAAACATGGTTATTATATTTTGAGAATTACAATAATTTTGCAGACTCTTTTGATGATGTCATTATAGAGGCGGAAATTGACTCCGCACCGGATAAAAGACATCGCTGGCAGTATCGCAGAAAACGGCGAAGAAGGTTGTTTTATAGTTAACGTTGAGCGTATTTCATCTGCCTGCCCGAAACTTTCTCCTGATATAATCAACCCTTTAACAGAAGATGAAGAACCCATCCTGCTTTACAACTCTAGTTCAAACATTACAATTTTCACGGCGAAGCTAATAGACTACTATATCAACAAGAAAATACAAAAGAGATGAGATACCTAACATTTGACAGAGTTTTCAAACTGTTGCTCTGTGTTATTTTGATTGTTTATTTATTTTTCAATACAGACAGTTTCCGGTAAGCTTTAACGCTATCGGCCGTTACGAATTTGTAAAGGTTACAGGATATAGTACCAGCCCCCGTTACATTATCATTGACACCCAGACAGGAGAAATAATAGAGAAAGAAATTCGAGAATGAGAATAATGATTTGCATACTCCTGCTTTGTGGCTGTTGCAAACAAAACGGCAGAGCATACCTGTGTCAGGAAAACTTTCTCATGCATATCATGTACAGGCGTATTGTATCGGACATTGAAGATGCAGCAGTGAAATCATCACAACAACAATTCGTTATTCCATTGACAGCTCGCACTGGACTCCTTGCCATTTTTGTCATTACTAATTGAGCTGAATGTGATGCTAGGATAATACCTTCCCAATAATGAAACAAACAACTTTAAAATGCTTTAAACAGACGTTCAAATCCAAGAAAGTACAGTGTATTTATATCATTTTGTCTCTTTCTTTTTATGATAAACTGTAACCAATGTAGTTCATCGTCATTAGGATAACAGCTTTTCAGGTAAAAACTTAACAATAAGGAGTATCCCACGTAAATACAATTTCGGGATACCAGAAAGTAATGTAAATGAGCCGTAAATTGATGCTTGTAAAATCAGGAACAAACTTCGGGACTGATACCAATAAACTTCCTATGATTTCCAGTGTAAAAAGTAGGTGAAACATGCTCTGGTAAAGTATTTCAAATAATAACACTGCCAGCCTTTGTCGTGTTCCTATACCAAACTTAACACTCTAAAGGCTAGATAATAGAACACCAATAAAAAAGGGAAATGTGCTCGACTTATCATAAGTGATTCTTCAAAGTTATAAGGCTCTTGAAGTATTTATGAGTAGGGTAAACCAGAAGTAAGTTTGATGTTTATTCGGCTGTGCCATTTTATTTCAACAAATAAAGTGATACGCCAAAGCAATGAAAATAAAAGGAAAAAATTAGGTCTTATAGTCGGGGTTTACAAAAAATTGTTTTACTTTTATACTTAAATATTAAAATGGCACAAAATGAAAGTAAAATATATCAGGTGGAGCACTTTAACCCAAACAGGCTCTAGGCAACTACTTGACGCAATAAATTATGATCTGGTGTTGCAAGAACAAATCAGCGGATCTGTTGCTTTCTCTAAAAGGCCGAAAGGGTTGAAGCTTTTAAAAATGATAGCTACTGGTGAAGTTTCGGATCTCTTTGTTGAAGAATTTTCGAGACTTGGAAGAAATGCTTATGATACACTTACTACTTTACAGATTTGCGAAGAGAATAAGGTTAATGTTCATATCCAGAACATGGGCGTATGCAGTAGGCCTAAAAACAAACCCAATCCAATCTTTAAAATGTTCAGTCATGTTTTCTCAGCAATTGCAGAACAGGAAAAAGAATTGATTAAAGAAAGAACAGAAATGGGCAAAATTGCTGCACGTCAAAAAGGAGTTGTGTTTGGAAGAAAAACGGGAAGTAATGAACGTACAATAGATTTCCTGGCAAAAGAAAATAGCAAGAAAATTTTGAAGTATTTGAAAACCGGTAAGTATAGTATCAGAGAGATTAGCAAGCTTACTGGCGCATCTACTACGACGATACTAAAGGTAAAAGTCGCAGCCAAATGAGTCAAGGATGGGGTCATATTATAAAATAAAAATCCCTTTTTTGGCCTGAAAACTTTTTGCTGTTATTATAGCAAATCCCCAAGGCGTTACCCTACCCCCTTTTTTAATTCATCTCGGTCTGTAATTAGGTGTTGAAATTTTTAAACAAAAAAAATTTTCTTGCAGATTTTGTTATATAATACAATAACTAAATTTATATTTAAAAACTTCTAGCCAGGAACGTTTAAAACAACTAAATTTAGTTTTATAATTCAGGGCCTTTACTTCGTACCGATTCTTCTAACTGCTCACATTGATGGTATTGTATTATTGTAAATGTAAAAAATTATTTACTTGTCCATACAGCATTCTTTTAAGTGGTAAGAAAATTTCAATAACGATTCTGCCAGGATTTTTAAGCTTAGAACCTTTATATTCCTCTTCCTTAATATCCCATCGAGATAAAAATGTAAATTTTTCTCAAAAAATGCGCGTAAAAATACTTAAAATCATAGTACATATACCCAATTTTAAAATTTGATTGATTGATTATCAATCAATTAAAATAGAAAAAAAGTGTTTTTTTTATTAAAAAGCATCATTATTATTGCATTAACAAATCGGGTAAAATTCAGATTATTTTGGTCTTATTTTCGAGGTTTTATCCGAACTACGTCTTTCCCCCGGACGGTTATTGCGAAAAATTTATTAGAACTCAAATAATTTTGAATACTAATTTTAGTATTCAAAGTAATACTCTTTTGCTTTAAAATTGCCATATAAATTATCTATATTATTATTTCTTATCTTTTTGAGTTTAATCTCAAAAAATTCATGGTCTCAACCTATGCCCCAGAGTAAAACTGATTTTGCAAATTCAAATAGCAGGGTCTCTTCCTATGATAGCATAATATATGATATTGATTTCCTGTATAAATTAGACGGAATTATTGATATTACTCCGATCTCTTACCATCAGGGGATTTGCAGGGAATTGTCTATCGCATACAGAGTAAAATTGAAAGGAATAAAACTAAGCAAACCTGAAAATTCTTTAATAACGCATGATTTGTTCAAATTTATGAAGGTGACAGGAAATGTTTTGTACAGCTACAATTACCGTAGCTATATAGACACCCCATATGCACAAAGTAATATTATGCAGCATTTGATTCAAACAAATCTAAATATTCTTGTAAAGGAGAAATACCCATTTCATATCACTTTTAGCCAACGACTTTCCAATTCGCCCTTTTTTGCCAATACATCTGATGTGAATCTCAATTTCAGGCAAGCTAGTTTAGTAGAAAATATTAAAAAGGATCTGAGAAACGAATTGGACCATTCATACGATCAAGACATTTTTCACAATCCTGAAGAATTGTATAATGAACGCAAAACTAAAATAGGAGCTGATTCTTTTGCTTTATCCTTATTAGAAAAGGATTCAACAAAAATAAGATTACAAAAAAAGTTTGATTCCTTATACTCGATTTACGAAAAAGACAGAAAAGAATATGAAGAAGTGCAGGGATGGTTGCAAAATAAAAATCTTGCACAAATGATTATTGAAGAACGGGAGAAACGTTTGAGGGATTCCCTGCAGCAATTGCATCCTAAAAGAAACAACCCAGAAAACGCTGATGCAAGGCAAGACTTTACGATTGCGAATAATCAACTCATCACTCTTGGGAAAGATACCGTCCGCCAGGAAAAAGGCAGCAGTGATTCATTGAAAAGTGTTGGGGATACAATTCGACCACTCACAACTAAAACAGAAGAACCAACACGACAAAAAGATACAATTCCTTTAATTGATTCATTGAAAATTCAACCCAATTCAACCCAATCATTTAGTGAGAAAATTGAGAAAAGAAAACATCAATTGGATTCATTGAAAAATCCAATTGGCTTAAAATTAGGACAACAAAAGGAATCATTAGACTCTTTAAAAAATCCATCTGATTTAGTTGGTAAGATCTTTAAACATCATAGAGATTCTTATCATGCCAAGAACAATGGGAATGACTCCTTAAAAAACAATCAAAATTCCGCTTCATCAACAATTTTAAAAACTGAAGGGAGAAAGAATGCGTTGGACTCATTGAAGAACCCGGCCAACCTGCTTCGTCGATTATTGAGCAGAGATACTCTTCGTCAAAAGTTGAATGCTGATTCATCAGACAGCAAGACTGATACTGTTCAAACTATTACTCAAAAAATAGAGCAGAAAAAAAAGCGACTGGATTCTTTGCAACAAAAAATTTCAAAGAGTGAGCAGATGCTCCGGCTTTTTCAAAAGAAAACAAGTGATTCGCTTTTGATGGTAAGAAAGAAAATCAATCAAATAAACAACAGTCATGACCTGGCTTACTACATGAAAGACCACCAGTCGGAACAATCAAAACTATCTAAGACACAAAAAATTCTTTTATCCATTAACCAAATAGGCATAGGGAGAACCTGGATTGATTATTCAGAGCTGACAGTAAAAAACATTTCGCTGTCGGGGGTGAATATAGAGATGAACCCCGGCAACCTCTATTTTGCCGCTGCAAAGGGGGGTGTCAATTACCGGTTCAGGGATTTTGTTTTGAGAGGTAATGAAAATACATCTTCACAAAGTGTTTCTGTGATCAGAGCCGGAATTGGAAGAAAAGATAAAAATATAGTGATCGCTACATTTTATAACGGCAAAAAAACCATGCTTAATACAGTCGGCACAACCAATAACCCGGCAGCGACATCGCCTGTTATGGGGGTATCGCTGGAAGCAAAATATTACATTGATGTGAACACCAGTTTTTCGGCAGAATTTGCCCGTTCCTCTTACTCCAACCTGCCAAATGAAGAACCAAACAATAGCGGTTTGCTTCACAAAGTATTTAACCTGAAAAGAAATGAAAACCAGGCCTGGAGCATGAAAGCAGCAACTATATACCCAGAAACAGACACAAAACTGGATGCTTTCTATAGGAAAACCGGGGAAGCTTTTCAATCATTTTCATTGTATTCTTCCAACTCAAAACAAGATGCATGGCTGGTGCATGTGAGCCAGCCCCTATGGAAAAAAAGAATTGTTGTGGATGGGTCTATTAAGAAAAATGATTTTAGCAGTCCTATTGCTGCACCAGATTATTCCACTTCGACTGTCTTCAAGTCTTTGCAGGTAACGGTGAGAATACCCAAATATCCTTTTGCCACAGTAGGCTACTATCCTTCTTCGCAACTGTTGGTTGGCAATAACCAGGTTCTATACGAAAGCCAGTTTAATACGCTGAATGTGATTGTGAGCCACAGTTATCATTTAGGAAGCCTGGACATGAATTCAAATGCCGTGCTGACCAAGTTTTATAACATGAGTACGGATACTGGTTTCATTTATTACAATGCCAGCAGCGTAACATTCAATCATAGTATTTATCTGAGCCCCTTCATTTTGCAGGCGACAGGCAGCGTGGCCGATCAAAGCAGGATGAAACTTGTGACACTGGAACCCGGAGCCAGCTACCAGTATAAACAATTCCTTACCCTGTCGGCCAGTGTGAAGTGGTCAAGGCTGAACAGTGCAGAAACATTGTGGGGAGGAACAGCAGGAATGAACCTGCAGTTACAAAAAGTCGGTGTATTTCAAATTCAGTATGATAAAATTTATTTGCCCGGCTATAATAACAACCTGATGCCTGTGGACATGGGCAGGGTTACATTTTGCCGACAATTTTAAAACAATCAATCTCATGAAACAGTTTTTTTTATTGTTAGTGCTTGGAGCAGGTTGGATAATTTCCTGTAATGGGCAATATAATATTCAACCCATTTTGCCTGCATCAGGAATGGTCCAAAAGTCCCAGTTATGGAACATCCTGGTTATAAACATCAAAGCTGATAACAAGAGTTGTTTACTTGAACTGATTGTAAGGGACAGAACAAATTCTATGGAGGTACTCACTGCTACCACCAACCATTTTACTGTAAGCAATGGCAGCAAACAACTGACCGCCGCTTCGGTGTTACCAATACAATATAACAATGTATATTCAACAGCTGGTAAAAGTGCAGACTTGTTGATGGTGGGCAGCTACACGGCCTGCTACCGATTAATGACTTCTGACAACAAGACCGAGCTTGCACAGGCTTGTGTGGAATTTGATGCTGATCCACTTAGTCCACCTATGCTCAGCACACCTGCGGACAGTTCAAGACTAGCTATCGCCCCATCACAATTTACCTGGATTCCTCCAACACCTTCAGGGATGTTTGACCAACTGCATTATGAAGTGATGATTGCAGAAATATTGCCCGGTCAAAAAGCTGCTGAAGCTATTCAGCAAAACCTGCCGTTTCATAGCGAGCCGTATGCCTCTACCAATATGATGAGCTACACCGGAATGTTGAGACCGTTTGAAAAAGAAAAATGGTATGCCTGGCAGGTGGTTGCAAGAGACAACAGCAATTATGGGGGGAAATCGGAAGTGTGGGTGTTTAGCGTTGACGAAAACACTAAAGCTGAAAAAATTATAAAAGCAACTCCTTTTGTTCAGACAAAATCTGAAAACCCGGAAACAGCTATTGCACCCAATGGCATTTTAAAAATTTCTTACAATAACAGGTACACAGATACCTCTGTAAAAGTCACTATCACAGACCTGGCAAATCAACTTTCAAAAGAAAAACAACCTTCATTCACAACGGTGGTGAAACGCGGAGACAACCGCATTCAAATGGATTTGAAAAAAGTTATGGAATACGACGAAGGAAAAACCTACCAGGCACAAATCATTAATTCAAAAGGTGAGAAATGGACTGTCTTGTTTGTTGTCAGAAAATTTGATACTGCACAAGGCATAAAATAGTGAGTATGACAGATAATAGAACACAGATGACACTGATTAGAGGATTTTAGTGGATTTGAACAAAAAATGAATAGATTCAAAACGATTTTTTTCTGCTTCGCAGAAACTGATTCACTAATTTACCCGTTGCGAGATATAGTCAATAAAATTTCTTAAAACCCGATAGATAAATCCTCAACTAAAATATTTTAAAAAGAACAACCATTTAATATGCTATTGTTATTGTCAACCCGTTATAAAAAGTCTATTGCTTTTTTTATCTTTTATGTTTTCATGCTTTCAGGTACAGCATCCTGGGCAGCAGCGAAAAAGAATGAGGTTTCATGTGAAGATGCTATCAAATGGCCTATAGAAAGAGCGTTTAAAAAAGTAAATCATTCTGAAAATTTCTATCCAGCCCAGGCAAATTTGCATGAAAATGCAGAAACGGGTGCAGCGAATATGCCCGAAAAATCAGACCTCAGAATTGAAAAGCCAGAAAACAGGATAATTAAACAAATCACAAAGGACAAAACAGAGGAAGACGGCGACCCGTCACAACCTGAGATGTCTGAATTCAAGCCGGTAGGTGCAGACAATATGGTGGATCTTTTTACAGGTGATTTTAGCTATAATATTCCACTATTGGATGTAGGCGGTTATCCTGTCAATATTTTTTATAACAGCGGTATCACAATGGACCAGGAAGCAAGTTGGGTGGGCCTGGGATGGAATATCAATCCGGGAACAATTACAAGAAATATGCGGGGATTGCCTGATGATTTTAATGGAACGGATGTGATTGAGAAATCGCAGTATAGCAAACCGGATGTAACGTACGGGGTATCCGTCGGAGCAAGATTTGAAATATTCGGTTTGAACACAGCAAGCCTGGGCCTGGATGCCGGTATTTTTATGAATAATCAAAGAGGATTGGGGTTAGAACTCGGAATAAGCCCCTCCATTGGAATTGGAGCAGTATCCGGGGATGAGAAAACCGCCCCTATTAATTTTGGCTATGGTTTAAAAGCCAACTCGCAAACAGGGGGCAGTCAAACCTTTTCTATGAGTCTGAAACAAAAAGAAAAAAATGGTATGACAGGTTCTCTTGGGGGAAATATAGCCTACAATTCAAGGGTGGGGCTTCAATCACTGCACCTTGATGCTGAAGTTTCAAAATCAGCAAAATCCGATAAGACAAGTCAGTCTATGAAACAAATTTACAGCAGTATTCACCCCACAATGGGTACCAACATTTCATTTGCCTACCCCTCTGTAACACCAAGCATAAAAACCAGGCTAAGCCGTCAAAACTTTAGCCTTGACTTTGGAACCGGCGTTGATGCATGGGGTGCTTACGGGCATTTCAGATTAGGGGGCTATGTAAGCAGAACCTTTATTGACGATAATGATATTGTAACGAAACAACCCGCCTATGGACTGCTCTATCTGCAAAACGGAAATGAGGATAAAAATGCACTACTCGACTTTAACCGTCTCAATGATGGTGCCTATACCCCCAATGCCCCAACAATTGCAATACCAGCCTATACTTACGATGTATTCAGCATCAGCGGCGAAGGGACAGGCGGCTCTTTCAGAGCCTATAGGAAAGACCTTGGATATGTGAAAGATGCGTTTATGGAAACACAAAGCATATCCGGCCACTTAGGTATTGAAATAGGAGGCGGTGCTTACTTTAAGGGCGGTGTGAATGCCAACCTTGTATTATCTCCTTCTTCTGCCGGAGGTTGGGAAACGGGTAATTTGGCTAAAAATGCGATGGCGTTCAGAAAATCAGAAAAGGATTACCAATCTGTTTACTTCAGAAACCCCGGAGAAAAAGCCATCCCAGACATCAACTATCAAAAAGCGATTGGTGAAGAAAACATGGTAAGGCTGAAAATGGGGAGTTTGGGAGTAGGTTCACCAACTTTGTTGCCAACCCTTTTTCAATATGGAGATAACAGGGTAAGGGTCAGTAGTCCGACAACAATACCATTGACCACACCCGATATTCAAACCCCAAAAAGGGATAAGCGCACACAGGTGATTTCATACTTAACTGCAGAAGAAGCCAGCAGAGCCGGTTTCAATACTCAAATTCCGTCGGTTAAAGCCTCAGAATTTTCGCAGGAGGCCACCCGTGTTTTTGGCGATAATGGAGTATCGGGCAATAACAGCGGATTTATGAATTTTATCGACCGATATGATTTAGTCAAAAATTCCTACCGAAAGTTGCACCACATTTCTGAAATCAATGTATTGCAGCAAGACGGAAGAAGATATGTATATGGTATCCCTGTTTATAATATTCAGCAAACTGAAGAAACCTTTAATAAAACCGGAGGCGTTACCAATCAATTGATTCAATATGATGATGCTGATAAAAATGTTGATATAAGCCATCATGCCAATAGTTATGGAAAAGATGGTTATATAGAAAAGCAAGTGACACCTGCATACGCACATTCTTTTCTGTTGACGGCCTTGCTTTCACCAAACTATGTAGATGTGACATCAGATGGCATCACGGATGATGATATGGGCGATGCTATTAAATTTAACTATGGAAAATTTGATGATGTCAACTGGAAAACGCCGGTGGGGTCAAAACTTGCCAGTTTTAATGAAGGACTTAAAACCGATAAAAATGATGACAAAGCCCATTTTGTGTATGGTACACGTGAATCGTGGTACCTGTACTCGGTAGAATCAAAAAATATGGTTGCCCGGTTTTATGTGTCTAAGGAAAGATTTGATTCAAGATCGGTCATCAGTGAAGATGGAAATGTAGATCCTAATAATGGTGGACAAAAGCTTCTTAAAATCTCTCTTTTTTCAAAAGCCGACCTGGCTAAGGCCGCTGAAAACCCGGCACGCCCAGCACCGAAGCCTATTAAGACAGTTCATTTTGATTATGATTATTCGCTTTGCATGAATAATCCAAGTTATGCTGAGCCTGGCCACCCAACCGCTAAAGGAGGTAAACTCAGGCTAAAAAGCCTTTATTTTACATACAATGGAAATGAAGGTGTGCATAAAAACTATTATCGATTTAATTATTCTCAATCCGATGCAACAAAAAATCCTTCTTACGACTTTACCGCTATAGACCGATGGGGAAATTATAAGCCTACGGATCATAACCCTACCTATTCCTCAACTGCCACACCTACCAAACTGGCAAACTCAGACTATCCATACGTCATTCAGGACAAAGCGGTGACTGATGTATATGCAGCGGCCTGGACGATGAACAGCATTGACCTGCCATCCGGTGCTAAAATAAATGTGGAGTATGAAGCTGATGACTATGGATATGTACAGGATCGCCGGGCATGCGACATGTTTAAAATCCTAGGTTTTGGTAGTAGCGACAACACAAATGATTTGCAAAACAAGTCGCTTTATCAAGGAACCTCTTCTGACTACGATTATGTGTATATACAAGTGCCAAAGGCCATCACCTCCAACAATCCCCAAAAAGAAATAGCAGACTTATACCTGGGCAACCTAACCAAATCGAACCAGTTGTTTATGAAACTTTCAGTTGTTATTCTTCAAGACAAACCAAGAGAAACTGAAATGATCCCTTTGTATGCAGACATTGATAGTTATGGATTGGTGAGCGGGCAAACGGATATTATTTATATCAAAGTCAAAAAATTAGTCTCAGGCTATACGCCAATGGTGCAGTATAGTTTACAGTACATGCGAAATCTGCTTCCGGCGAAAGCTTATCCTTCTTCTGATTTGAGTGGAGAGTCATCCCTAACGGCAGTTGTTAAAGCATTAGGAGGCCTTTACCCTGCATTTAAAGAAGCATTTAATGGAGGACTGGATATGTTTAAGAGAGAAAATAAATGCAAGACTGTAGATGTGGATGCTTCTTTTGTACGCCTTACTGACCCAAACATAAAGAAGATAGGCGGAGGACTAAGGATTTGTAACGAAACAATCTATACAATTACCGGGCTAATTTTATAATTCCATTCACCATGAAATTCATCTCTTGTAATTGCTACTTCCGCCA
>JAYTGA010000304.1:0-5452 GCA_043733905.1 Segetibacter sp. | reverse complement strand
AATTGATCAAAACCGCATACTGTACCACCCAACCATCCAGGAACTCAACTATAGAATCCTGCCTTAAATGTGTAAGTTATTTTGACAACTTAACTTAATCAACTCGGCTGATTTATTTAACATTAAGAATGATAAATAGTTTAGGTTGACCTAATCAATAAAACTATTTCTTTTTTGAAAAAACCATTTTTTAATTGCAAAATGAAAAGTAAGACTAACTTTTCTCTTGCCTTTTTACCAAAAAATTTTTTTGGGATGAAGCTCGCCTACTTAAAGATCACCGTCCCCAATTCACCCGTTATTTTTTGCTCCTCTTCTTTCAGGGCTTTGTGAATTTTCATAAAATTCATCTGCTCTTCATGGGTTTGTGCTTTTTGAATGTCTTTTTGGTTTTCCTCAAACATCCGTTTTATCTTTTTCAGTTTAAAATAATTAAGACTTCTGATCACATCCTGCCGGCTCACATCGCGATGGTTAATGTTCATTCCTTCCATTTTCTTATCCCAGTTCGGGCTCAGTTCATGCTGCTGCATCGTCAGGCTGATGACCAGTTTCCTGATCATTTCATCGGGGTGGTAAAGCAGTGTTTTAGAGGTCGGTTCCAGCCCACCGTATAATTGATCTTTATACACAGAAAACAATTGGTTTAGCTCCCCATTTTCTATGGAAAAACTTTCCAGTTCCTCAAAAATATGTTCAGCCATGGTCTTATCCTCCTCCCATGCCAACAGTCCATGTTCCAGCAATACCCGCAGCAGGTCTCTCTCCTGGTATTCGTCGTGCAGAAACAGAGAGACGGCTTCATCCTCCCTTGTCATTGCCTCATCAGGCGGCACTATTGGTATAGTCGCTTGCCTGCCTTCTTCTTTCGTGATCCTGTCTCTTTTCAGCTTATTGACCAGGTTGGTCAGTCCGCCCTCGTCAATGTTTAGCAAGGCCGCACTCTGCCTTATGTAGTCCTGCTGTTTGATGAAATCCTCTGCCCGTTGAAATTTGCTGAGTGTCTCGGCCACCTGATTCACCACAGCAGAGCGTTTGGCCGTTTCATTGCCAGCCTGCTGTAGCATTACTTCCAACTGAAAAATGATAAAGTCTTTTTTGTTCTCATCAATAAACTCACGAAATGGTGTTGCGCCTATTTTGCGGACATAGCTGTCCGGGTCTTCATTGTCCGGAATTAATACAAGGCGCACATTCAGTCCTTCTTCCAAAGCCTTGTCGAGTCCACGCAAAGCCGCAGCCACACCCGCACTGTCACCGTCATAAATAATAGTGAGGTTGTTGGTGTGCTTCCTTATCAGCCTCAATTGCTCCGTCGTTAGCGATGTTCCGCCACTTGCCACCACGTTTTCTATACCCGCCTGGTGCAGGCTCACTACATCTGTATAGCCTTCTACCAACAGGCATTCGTCGAATTTATTGATGGCCTGTCGAGCAAAATAAAGACCATAAAGCACCTTGCTTTTTGAGTAAATCTCATTTTCCTGCGTATTAATATATTTAGGCGCCTTGTCGTTTGATTTAATGATTCTTGCCCCAAACCCAATGATCTTACCGCTTTGGTTGTGTATGGGGAAAATGATGCGGCCCCGGTAGGTGTCCACTGGTTCGTCGTATCGCTCCGTTACAAGACTTGTCCGCTTGGCAAAGTCAATGTTGAACTGGTTTTGAATCAATGCACGGGTCAGGTCGTCACGCTCTTCCAGGTTGTAGCCCACCTGGAATTTCTCCAGAATTTCATTTCTAAAACCTCTGTGTTGCAAGTAGCTAAGACCAATGGATATTCCTTCTTCTGTGTTAAAAAGGTTGTTTGATAAATGTTTTTGGGCAAATGAATTAATGATGTAAAGGCTGTCCGCCACCTGCATTTGTTGCTTCACTTCCGGGCTCACCTCCGTTTCTTCAATCGGGATGTTGTATCGTGCAGCAATCCATTTCAACGCCTCCACATAGCTATACTTTTCATGCTCCATCACAAAGCCAATGGCATTGCCGCTTTTGCCACAGCCAAAACATTTATAGATCTCCTTGCTCGGCGACACGCTAAAAGAAGGTGTCTTTTCATTGTGAAACGGGCAGTTGCCAATGTAGTTGGATCCGCGTTTTTTCAGTTTCACAAATTCACCCACTATCTCAATAATGTCAATGCGGTTGGTGATTTGTTGTATAGTAGATTGGGAGATCAAATTGTCAATAGGTGTTTTAGCCTTATCTCAACCCCTTTTCCAAAAGGAGAAGGGCAAAAACCAGACATTGGCAAATCTACATGAAAATGGAGCGAAAGATCAGGGCTTTATGAAAACTTAGGATAACTGAGATAATAAATCAGGCTTTAATGCCCTTGGCAATTTTGCCTTTATAATGCAATACTGCCTGGCATAAACTAAAAGGTTTCTTTACCGTTTTATCAGCAAAGAAACCCTTTTTACCTGCAACATACCATTCATCATTTTGAATGATTCACATTGTTTTCCGCATTATTTCTACGCTACCATTTTCATATTTTCTATGATTTCTACCAAGTTGTAGCTAAACCTGCTCACTACACCGGCTTTCAGTTCAATAGTTACGGTCAGTGGTTCAAAACCATCGGCAGAAATGGTAAATATGTGCTCACCTTCCTTCATTTTTCTGATGTGATCATGTTTTTGCTATCGCTGAAACCTTCATATTTGCCGTCGCTGCTCACAGCTTCTGCATTCATTACAGGTTGTTTACCATTACCCGTTGTCAGTTCTATTCTCATGCCCGCTGAACCGCGATAGACGGTTTGGCGTAATAAATTGATAAAGCTGTATTGCTTTTTGACAGCAGGATTTTTAGCGTAGATCCTCTTGCCATCGCTGAGCATTATTTTCAAAGTATTGTACACATCGTTGTTTGCCTTTGTTCTGCCCGATGTGTCCACTTCGTTTTCACTTCCGTTAGAACTGTAGGTGTTCCACAGGGTGTTGAAAGTATCAATGTCGGTGGTATATTGGGTTACAAAACTATCAGGCATTCCACCTTTGGCGATGAGCAAAGTTTTGTTGTCGTCAATAAAACTAAGACCCTGCTGCAGCACCTTGTATGTTTCACGCCATTTGCTGCCGGAACCGCTGCGATACATGCCCAAACCAGCCTCTGCCACTTTAGCCTTCAGCATAGCTGCATCATCTTTCCACACTTTCTCACAATATCCTTTCAATTGCTGCCAATTGGCCAGGCACTTGTCTTGCACCACTTTCAGGTCAACCCTCATGCTGCGGCGGCGACCTGCACGGTTGCCCTGTCCGGGCATTTTTTCCGCATCGTCAATGGCTTTGAGCGCATCAGCGACAAATGTAGGGGTGTAAATACTGCTGACGGCTTTAAAAGCGTCAAGATCTCTTGGGCAATTTTACCATCCTAACCTGGAGGATGCAAATAAGCCGGCAATAGACCCGGGAAATAACTTTTTCAAATTTTTCATAAAATTTTTTATTAAGTAAATAATTTTAAATAAATACAGCTTATGTTCAGTTCTTAAATTCTCCTGCAACAGCAACTGTTTTTTTGTGTTGTTGGATTTAAAAACGAGGGGAAATGGAAAATCGTGTGTGGGGGATGGGGGATTTTTATGGAGATTTTAAGGTTGGGGGAAAATTAATATATTGAGATGATAACAATGCGACGGCCTAGCTAACGTAGCTTTTTTAATGCACCAACATGGGCGAAAAAATACAGGGGAAAATATCTAAATTGGCACATTTTTGTTATCATTGTAAAATATTACCTAACTAAAAACAATCTAACAATTGGCAAAAATGTAATCTGCCTGCAGTACTATGGTAAAAAACATTCTAATGAGTAAGTATATTTACATTATTTTTTTTAGTTGCTTTAGTCTGAAAGTTAGTGTTCAGTTACCACCCGTTGGTACAACATGGATTAGTAATAATATTTCAACACCTTTTATGCAAGCCATCTATAAAAATGATGTCTTAAAATTAGCGATGAGTCGAATGGAAGATACAGACTCACCTCTTAGAGATAGTTTGTTTGTACCTGTTATTATTGCAGACAGCATTGCAAATAGTCTATATGCTATTCACAATATGCCGAATAGTGTATTAAAGGATACAATAATGAATTTATTTGGTTTTTCAAATTTTTCCGCAACAAATAAATATGAAAAAGATTCTTTGCATATTATTCATACCGAAAAAGGTGTCACAAATGCTTATTTATTAGACAAAATAGATGTAACGGCACCCTCTACTGCTATGTGGGCGCAAAACTGGCGGAGTGGCAATTTTACAAATACTCCTAATGCCGAAATTAACTATTTAGGTAGTCTTCCTTATCTAAACAAAAACATTCAGACTGGAAGTGGTATTTATTTTATAGTTATAAATTCAAACATTAAAATAAATACTCTTGGTTTAACACATAGGTTTAAGCGAATAATAAATAATAGCAATGCTTCTCAACCATATAATTATACAGGTGATGGTAATAGCTTAAAAATATATTATGAAAATGACGGAATGAAACTTATCTATAGGAATGGTTGCGGGGATTGCCCTGCCGGTTGTACACATGGTCGGTTTTGGAAGTTTAAGATCTTCTATTCCAATTTCACAGTGCAGTATTTGGGTGATAGTAGTTTCAATATTTACAATAACCCCATTCCCGATCTATCTTGTTTAAGAGAAAATCTTTATCCCGTCCATCTCCTCTCCTTTACCGCCAAATTGCAAGGCAAACATACGCACCTCAACTGGACAGTAGAAGCAGAGCAAAGCTTTGACCGCTATGAGGTGGAAAGAAGTAGCAACGGTAAAGATTTCAGTAAGATAGGCAGTCTGAAGGCGGTTAATGCAAAAGAGTACAACTACACAGACATAGCTTCATTAGATAAACCCTCTCCTTTAGAGACGGCGGGGGTAAGGTCTTTCTATCGCCTCAAAATGCTCGACAAAGACAGCAAGTTTACCTACAGCAAAATAGTATCGGTTAAGTTGTCTTCGGTCAACTCTTTTATTATTGTACCCAACCCTGCCACTTCAAACTTTCAATTGCTGATGGACAAAACGATCACAGGAAATGTGAGTATGCATATAACCGATATGGCGGGTAAAGTTCTGTTCCAGAAAGTGTACGATGTAACTGGTTCCACCATCAATATTTCTACTGGCAAATTAATTGGTGGGATATACATTGTCAAACTGCAATACAATGGCGAGACGTATTTTCAGCATTTGATAGTGGCAAAAGACTAACCACTAAATAACAACGGCGAAGTACTTTAAAACTTTTTCGCCGCTTTAAGCTGTATATAAAATTGAGAAAAAGTTCGCTCTCATAACTCATCACTTTTTCGCCCTTGGCGGGGTGTGTCACGAATGAAGAGGAACTAAAATTTCTTTTCAATGTTGTATAGAAGATGGTAGTAGGTCTACCGCATACGTTGTACAGACGGGGTATGCAA
>JAYTGA010000303.1:0-1674 GCA_043733905.1 Segetibacter sp. | reverse complement strand
ACCCACGCCGCCATAAAAGGCATTAATCATCATACCGAGCATGGCGAACATGCCTGTGAGCTGCGTAAAGCTGTCGTGCATCGCATTGACCGAACCGTTAGAAGTGACCGTGGTGGTGATGCCCCAATAGGCCGATGCGGCTGGGCCAAACCTGACTTCTTTTCCTTCCATGCTGCCGAGGTTTTGGAGCAATCCCATTTTGCCAATGTCAGCACTACCATGCATTTCATTGTAAATGGAGGGAATAAGGAGCAATAGAAATCCCAATGTCATCACGCCAAAAACAACCCATGCAAACCTCTTCTTTTTAAGGATGAAACCCAATGCAAAAATCATGGCAATGGGAATGAGGATGATGGCGATGTTCTCTACCATGTTGGTAAAGTAGCTGGGATTCTCGAATGGGTGGGCGCTGTTGGCACCAAAAAAACCGCCACCGTTTGTGCCCAATTGCTTGATGGCAATCATGGCAGCCGCAGGGCCCCGTGACACATTCACAGTACCGCCCTGCAGGCTGATGAACTGGTCTTTGGCCTGGAAGTTCATAGGTGTTCCGTTGAACAATAATATAACCGCAATAACTATAGAAACTGGAAGCAAAACTCTTGTACAAGACTTGATGAAGTAATTGTAAAAGTTGCCCAGTTTGTCGGCATTTTTTTCTTTCAATGCCTTGAACAAAACCGCACATGCAGCCATGCCCGTACCAGCACTCACAAACTGGAAAAACATGAGCAGCACCTATCCCAAATAAGATACGCCACTTTCACCTGAATAGTGCTGTAGGTTTGTGTTTGAGACAAAACTCACAGTGGTGTTAAACGCAAGGTCAGCGGTCATGGACGGATTCGCATCGGGGTTTAGCGGCAACCAGGCCATGTTCATGAGAACAAACATGGACAGCAGGAACCAAACAAGGTTAATGACCTGGCAACAAAGCGACCATGCTTTGTTGCCAGGTCATTTCATTTTGCGGTTTGATGCCGCCAAGTTTAAAGAACAGTTTGTCAAGTGGATTGAAGATGAAGTCCAGCTAGGTTTTGTCGCCATTATAGACCTTGCCAATGTAGCGGCCAAGCGGAATGGCCAACAGCACCATGACAACATACATGACGACAACGCCAAAAATTTCAGTGTTCATAATTAGAATTTTCCCGGTTTAATGAGTACATAACAGATGTAGCAAAACACCAGGATGGAAAGGATGAAAAGTGCAATCATGGTTTTAGATTTTATCGAAGAAATAAATTGATTTAAAGGACAGTGCAAAGCCTAGCAGCCCTGCAACAATTAAAATGAAGGTGAGCATTTTAGGGATGTTTAGGTGTTGAAGATTTTGATGAGAAATCCGAAAACGATAATCGAAGCATAAAATCCATAAAGAAGATGAATGGGTTTCGTCTGTTTTTCTAAACGGCGAAAATATGTTTTCATAATTGTGTGGAATGGAGTTTTCCATTATTGTTCAAAAGCAATGCCTTGTGTGAAAGAAATGCCAAAAGAATCTTGAAATGCTCTGCAGCATAGGATTTTGGGGAATGGAAATATTTTTTTAATTTTTTGGGGAAATGAAAAGAGGTTGTCCCAAAAGGTCAGCCTCTTTCTTTTTTATTCGGGTCACTGTCGGAGACTTACTATCGTTTAAGCTATTCTCAGTGCCTACTTTATAATTTT
>JAYTGA010000302.1:0-30197 GCA_043733905.1 Segetibacter sp. | reverse complement strand
ATATTTGACCCTGAAACACAGTTGAGCGAAAGGAAACTGCTATCGGTAAGCATCATACCAAATGTGGACACACAATTTGACAGTGGCGAAAAGGTTTCTTTATTTGAATTTCTGCCGGAGAATACTGTTGTGTGGATAGAAGACTGGCAGTTTGCCAAAGAACGGATAGAAGTGCAGGAAGAAGACCTTGATTTTTTTCTTGCTTTGCAAAAAGAAACTGGTGGAAAGAAGCAACAGCAACAGGAGGATGAAGATGATGGCAAAGTGCTGGCAAATGTATCGTTGAAAGACTTTGTAAAGGCCACTGAAATACAAGTACTGCTTGAGTCGCGACATTTAATTGAGTTTGGCCGACATTCCACGTTGCCATTTGCCGGAGGCGAAATAATTGAGTTCAATACTAAAGTACAACCCTCCTTCAACCGCAAGTTTGATCTGCTGATTAATGATTTAAAAGCCTGGGAAGCCAAGGGTTTTGCGTTGTTCATTTTTGCAGAAAACCCAAAGCAGCTTGAAAGATTGCACAGCATTTTTGAAGACTTGAAAGCCGAAATTCATTTCACGCCGTTGGCTACAGACATACACGGTGGTTTCATAGACGAAGACCTGAAAGTGGTCTGCTATACCGACCACCAGGTGTTTCAGCGGTATCATAAATACAAGGTTAAACAGGCTTACAATAAGAACAAAGCACTCACGCTGCGAACACTCCGGGAACTGCAACCGGGTGATTATGTGACCCACATTGACCACGGCGTAGGTACCTATAGCGGCCTGCAAAAACTGGAAGTAAACGGCCGCCTTCAGGAGGCTGTTCGGATCATTTATAAGGACAACGACATCTTGTATGTGAACATCAATTCACTGCACAAAATTAGCAAGTACACCGGCAAGGAAGGAACCATTCCAAAGATTAATAAAATAGGCAGCGACACCTGGCAGAAGCTCAAAGAAAAGACCAAGACTAAGGTAAAGGAAATAGCTTTTGATCTTATACAATTATATGCGGAAAGAAAAGCGCAGCAAGGGTTTCAGTATAGTCCAGATAACTATATGCAGACGGAGTTGGAAGCTTCTTTTATTTATGAAGATACTCCCGATCAAAGCAAAGCAACAGCCGATGTGAAGAAGGATATGGAAAGCCCGTCGCCCATGGATAGGCTAGTGTGTGGCGATGTTGGTTTTGGTAAAACAGAAGTCGCCATTCGTGCAGCTTTCAAGGCCGTGGTGGATGGGAAGCAGGCAGCCGTTTTAGTGCCAACAACTATCCTTGCTTTCCAGCATTACAAGACATTTGGCGAACGCCTAAAGGACTTTCCGGTCACGGTAGATTATGTAAACCGTTTTAAATCTGCTAAAGAAAAGAAGGAAACTTTGCAGCGTTTGCAGGAAGGAAAAATTGACATCATCATAGGCACACACGCCTTACTTGGCAAAGAGGTTAAGTTCAAGGACCTCGGCATCATGGTGATAGATGAAGAGCAGAAATTTGGCGTAGGTGCAAAGGAAAAATTGAAGACGCTTAAAACCAATGTTGACTGCCTTACATTGACTGCAACACCCATTCCACGTACGTTACAGTTTAGCCTGATGGGTGCAAGGGATTTGAGCATCATCAACACACCACCGCCAAACAGGCAGCCGATTCAAACCGAAGTGTTGGTTTTTAATCCTGATATAATCCGCGATGCTGTTTATTATGAAACCGAACGTGGCGGCCAGGTTTTCTTCATCCATAACCGTGTAAATGGCCTGGCAGAAATGGCCGGAATGATACAGGGACTTTGCCCCGACATCAGCATTGGCTATGCACACGGCCAGTTGGAAGGTCATGAACTGGAAGAAAGGATACTGGATTTTGTGGAGAAAAAATATGATGTGCTGGTGTGTACCAATATTGTGGAAAGTGGAGTGGACATCCCCAACGTAAACACAATTATTATCAACAATGCCCATCATTTTGGATTGAGCGACCTGCACCAATTGCGGGGAAGGGTAGGGCGTAGCAACAAAAAAGCATTCTGTTATTTGCTTGCTCCGCCCATGAGTACATTACCCAACGATAGCCGCAAACGCCTGCAAACACTGGAACAGCATAGCGAACTCGGCAGTGGTTTCCAGATAGCAATGAGAGATCTCGACATTCGTGGTGCGGGCAATATGCTGGGTGGCGAACAGACTGGTTTCATGGCCGAAATCGGTTTTGAAATGTACCAGAAAATCCTGAACGAAGCTATCCGGGAACTGAAGCGGAGCAAGTTTCAGGATTTGTTTAAAGACGAAATACAAAAGCAGGACGACTTTGTGAGCGACTGCACCATAGATACGGACTTGGAAATACTGATCCCCGATGCTTATGTGGATAGCATCACAGAAAGGTTGAGCCTATACACCCGCCTCGACAATTGCGACAGCGACCAGGAATTGGATGAATTTAAGGTGGAAATGCTCGACAGATTCGGCCCTATTCCGCAATCGGTTGAAGATTTGTTTATTACAGTCCGTTGTCGCAAACTGGCCGTGAACATTGGTTTTGAGAAAATGTCGTTGAAAGACAATACGCTTCGCTGCTACTTCATCAACCGCCCGGACTCACCTTATTTTGAATCAGAGACTTTCAAAAAAGTTTTATCATTTCTGCAAACCGGCACCAACAAAGCAAGGCTGAAACAAGCCGGTAAAATGTTCCTGATGATAGTGGACGATGTGAAAGGAATGGAGCAGATGCACAGCTTTCTTAGCAGGATGCACAAGGCGGCGGCAAAGCAGGATGATGTGGTGGTTAAAGAGTTGAATTAAGCAAGAAACTGCTGATAACGTTTTTGTACGTCTTCATGTGCTATTACCTGTCCGTTTTCAGATTCTGATATTGCCGCTTCTATATCTTCTTTCACAACATCCGGCATGGTATCCCACCAATCATTTTCAGCATCAAATTCCAGCATGGCGTGCATCATTTAGACCACTTTTGCATCCGCGGTATCAATGTATCTTTTTACTTCTTCACGCAATATTTTTTCGGTGTCCATACGAAAATCGTTTACACAAATTTACTTTTATTTTTTATCACAGTATCTTCTCTATAGACTTCTTACATCACCTCCCTGTGCAACAAAGGCTTTTTCTGCGACACTGTTTGTTCATTGTATTTTTTTGCGGCAGCAATGAAATGTACAAACAACGGTGCAGGACTCTCCACACTGCTTTTAAGTTCGGGATGATATTGAACACCGATGAAAAACGGGTGGTTAGGCAGTTCGATGATTTCTACCAGACCCGTATCAGGATTAACACCGCTTGCTATCATACCTGCATTTTCATATTGCTCCAGGTAGTCGTTGTTGAACTCGTAGCGGTGCCTGTGTCTTTCAGAAATGTTTGTTGTTCCGTAAATAGATGCCGCTAAAGTTTCCTCTTTTATTTTGCATGGATAAGCCCCGAGGCGCATGGTGCCACCCATTGATTTTATCTTCTTTTGCTCCTCCATCATGTTGATGACAGGATGCGGTGTTTTATCATTCATTTCGGTGCTGTGTGCATCGCCAAGACCCAATACATTCCGACCAAATTCAATGACAGCCATCTGCATTCCCAGGCAGATGCCAAAAAATGGAAGACCATTTTCACGGGCATATTTCACGGCGGTTATTTTGCCTTCTATGCCTCTGTGACCAAAGCCCGGTGCCACCAGCAATCCATCCAATCCTTCCAGCTTTTCGGCCACGTTGTCTTCGCTGATAAACTCGCTGTGAACGTTTGTCACAATCACTTTGCACTCGTTCATCGCCCCTGCATGAATGAAACTTTCCAGGATGGATTTATACGCATCCTGCAGTTCTATGTATTTCCCTATAAGCCCTATGGTTACTACACTTCGTGGATATTTCAGCTTGTCAAGAAACACCTTCCATTTGTCGAGGTTAGGTTCTTGATAATCGGTTATTTTCAGTTTTTTCATGCAGATAACATCCAACTTTTCACGAAGCATCATCAGCGGCACTTCATAAATAGTTTCTGCATCGGCAGACTCTATAACGGCTTCTTGTTTCACGTTGCAAAACTGTGCTATTTTCCGGCGGATATCGTGACCCAGCGGTTGCTCCGTTCTGCACACCAGAATGTCAGGATGCACGCCGTTTTCGCTCAGGAGCCGAACGCTGTGTTGCGTGGGCTTTGTCTTTAGTTCTTTGGCCGCCTTCAGGTAGGGGATGAGGGTGAGATGAATGACAAGGCAGTCTTCTTCTGGCAGTTCCCACTGCAACTGTCGAACGGCTTCAATGAATGGCAAGCCTTCGATATCACCCACTGTTCCACCAATTTCGGTGAGTACCACATCAAATTTTTCATCTTTGCCCAGGAGCAACATGCGGCGTTTGATTTCATCGGTAATATGAGGAATCACCTGCACGGTTTTGCCGAGATAAGCACCTTGTCTTTCTTTGTTAATAACAGTCTGATAAATGCGACCCGTGGTCACGTTGTTGGCCTGAGAAGTATAGCTGCTTAAAAAACGTTCATAATGACCCAAGTCAAGGTCGGTTTCCGCACCATCTTCTGTCACATAGCATTCGCCATGTTCGTATGGATTCAGTGTGCCGGGGTCAACATTGATGTAAGGGTCAAATTTTTGAATAGTGACCCTCAAACCCCTTGCCTGCAGCAGCTTTGCAAGCGATGCCGCCACAATTCCTTTTCCCAGGCTGCTTGTTACGCCACCTGTCACAAAAATAAACTTAGCCATTGTTTGATGGTTAAAGATGCTTGATAAAAACAGTTACAATATTTCGATACTTGCAACACAATAATTCTTGAAAAATCATTGTGGCAAACAATTTTGTTCGATAGTAAAATTTAATATTCTGAAATGAGCAGCAACAAATCAACCTGCTGTATTCATTTGTCTGAAATGACTTGGAGAAATGTAAAATACTTCCAGAGGTCATACAAAAATAGCGGTATTTGGCGTGGTAAAAAAATGCTTTTGTAGAGTTTTAGTGACCTCACCCCAACCCCTCTCCAAAAAGGGAGGGGCAACGCCAACAGCCAGCCAAATGGAATTATAAAAGAGAAAGAAAAAATAGGGATTTGGGGCTTTTGTGAAAATTGAAAAATTTTCTCACGGAAAGTACGGAAGAAACGGAAATTTTCTATGTTTATAGCTCATACTTCATAGTTCATACTTCATAGCTAAACTACATATCCGTCGTAATCTTTTTATAGCTGGCAATCAAACCTTTGATGAGCGAGGAGCTGAATCCCTGGTGTTCCATTTCGTTGAGACCAGCGATGGTGCAGCCTTTGGGCGTTGTCACCTTGTCAATTTCCTGTTCGGGGTGGGAATTGTTTTTGAGTAATAATTCCGCTGCACCTTTTACCGTTTGTGCAGCAATAAGCGAAGCGATAGCAGCGCTGAAACCAATCTCTATCCCGCCCTGAATGTTGGCTCTGATGTAGCGCATCGCATAGGCCGTTCCGCAGGCTCCCAACACGGTGGCTGCGTCCATCAGTTTTTCGTCTATGGTTACTGCTTTGCCGAGTTGGTTAAATGTTTCCTGTATATAGCCGACCAGTTCTTCATTGGCGTTTTCATAGCAAATGCAGGTCATGCTTTCGGCAATGGCAATAGCCGTGTTGGGCATGGCTCTGAACACAGGCAGTTGTTTGTTGATGATGCTATAAATGTCTTTGATGAAAATGCCTGTCACGACCGAAACAAGGGTGTGGCGGCTTTCATCCAAGCTGTCTTTACATCCGTCAAGCACTTCTTTAATCTGGAATGGTTTTACAGCCACAATGATGATATCAGCAAACCTCACAGCTTCATTATTGTCGCTGGTGACAGCAGCACCTTTGCTTTTTAATGACTGAAGGGCATCTGTATTCCGACGGGTGATAACAATATCTCCAGCAGTCACAAAACCGCTGCTGATAAGACCTTCAGCGATTGCTGTTCCTAAATTGCCGCCGCCAATAATGGCTATTTTTTTGCTCATGGTTGAATTATAAAGTAGGAACAAAGTTGATTAAGCGGAGTTCTTCAACTTTGGCAAATGATTTATTAGCAGAAATCAATGTTAGGTCGTGTTCTAAAGCAGTCGCAGCTATAAAAGCATCACCTAATTTGAGGTTGTAAATTTGCCTCAAAGAAATTGTTGATTGCTTTATCCTGTAACTATAATCAAAGTATTGAACATTATTGATTAAATCTAGAAGAATGTCGTGAAGTTCTGGTGTAAGTAACCGCCAACCTAACAATTCTATCTCGGTAACAAAGTTGAGTGAAACAATTTTTCCTTCAGTTAATTGAAGCACATTCTCATCACCTTTAATGAGATATAAAATGGTATTAGTATCAAGCAAAAAAATGTCTTTATCACTCATCTCGCATCTCCTGTTGAATTTGTAACGGGTCGCCTTCTATTTTTGATTTACCAAAGTATTTTTTTGCATCAAATGGTTTTCCAGCCGAGTCAATTTTTTTTAAAATTTCATCAACTTCTTTTTTAGAAAGGTTTTTATCTATCAATACATTCATACAAATTTATTTTTCCTAAAATTAATAAATCTTATCCTTACTCAAATAATTCCTTACATAATCTTCCACACCTTCTTCCAGGGAATAAAACTCGTTGGGGTAGCCTGCTTCTTTCAACTTTTCCATTTTGGCTTCGGTAAAATATTGATACTTGTCACGAATGTCCAGCGGCATATCAATGAAGGTGGTGTCGGGTTGTTTGTCAAGCCCCGAAAACGTAGCATTCACAAGGGCTTCAAAGGTTTGGGCTTTGCCGGTGCCGAGATTGTAAATACCCGAGGTCAATGTCTGATGTTGGATGTCTGAAGTCTGATTTTGGTCGTCTTTCGTCTGTCGTCTTTCGTCTGTCGCCGTTTCATTCATCATCCAGAAAATGACTTTTATAACATCCTTTACATAGATAAAATCGCGGAGTTGCTGTCCGTCTTCAAAGCCGGGTTTATGGCTTTTGAAAAGCTTAACCACGCCGTCTTTTTTTATCTGGTTGTAGGAATGGAAAATCACACTTGCCATCCGTGCTTTGTGATATTCATTTGGCCCATAGACGTTGAAAAATTTTAGACCTGCCCAAAATGGTGGAGCTTCCCTGCCCTCCAAAGGACGGTTTTTTGAAAACCCTCCTTTGGAGGGCAGGGAGGCCATCGCCCATTTATCAAACTCGTTTTTGCTAACCCCGTAAGGATTCAGCGGATGCAGCTTATCCAGGTTTTCATCTTTATCATCATAACCTTGTTCTCCACTACCGTAGGTGGCTGCAGAGGAGGCATAGATGAGGGGAACGTTGTTTTCCGTGCAATATTTCCAGGCACTTTGCGAGTATTCGACATTCAGTTTTTGGTGAATTGCATAGTCAAATTCTGTGGTGTCTGTCCTTGCTCCCAAGTGAATGAAATAGTCGGCAATCACCTCGTTCTGCTGCAGCCAGTCAAACAAATTGTAGCGTTCCACAATAGCCGAAAATCGTTTCGATTCCCAGTTTCTGCGCTTTTTTTCCACACCAAAATCATCTACCAACACCAGGTTTTCATATCCTTGCTCATTCAGGCATTGCACCATGCAACTGCCTATGAAACCTGCGGCTCCGGTGACGATAATAGTGGAGGATGGGGAAACTTGATTCATAAATAAAACGACAATGATTCGGCAGTAAAAGTATAAAAGATTTCCCCCTTCTCTTTAATTTAAAACGGAGTTTTCCCTCCTTTGAAAAACATTTCACTTAACAAATCGAAATCCATACCTCCCATCTTCTCTTCCATTTTGAACATTTTAATCCTGTCTTTTATTTCTTTCAAAGCATTTGCCCCATTTAGTTTTGCAAGGCTTTTTTCAAGGTCATTAATCGTCAAAACAATTTCATGTTTTTCCTTCCTCAGATTGATTGAAATAACATCCCGGTCAAAGGGACTAAGATATTTGTTGAGTGACATGTAGCGGGGGTTTTGGAAAATCATAAATTGTTCCTGCTCCAGTTCCAGAACCTGCTCTTTCAATACTGCATTATAAATGGTGAGTTTTTCGTTAGTCAGTTCGTTCAGGTGTTCTTCTTCGCGGTGAATCCATTCCAGTTCCAGTTTTAGTAGTGAGTGCAGGTCGTTGGCTTCGTAGGCGCTTGTCAACTGTTTCATCAGCACTTCTTTCTCTACTTTTTTCTCCACATCCTGCTCCAGATCGGGGTGAAAAGCTTTTGCCAGTTGGCGATAGATGGTGCTGATGTTTTTATTTCGCGCCTCTTCCATCTGCCGCTCTTTTTCTTCTTTTTCCAATTGCTTCACGGTTTTTTTGCGGGGCTTTTCCTGCCAGTTGTTTTGTTGCTGTTTGTTTTGCAGTTCTTCCTGCATCATTTTCAGCCTGCGGGCCAGTTCTTCCTGCCCTGTTTCCTGGTCAAGGTCGCTTAGGTCAATGTCCATTCCAAACGAGTTGAACATACTTTCCATTTCGCCTTTCATTTCTTCAAACTGCTCTTTCATCGAGTCTTCGTAGGTCTCGCCGTTGGCAAATTTGTAGATGGTCTTCAACTCATCGTCAGGATTGGCTTCCATGCTCAAAATAAAATCAAGCTCCTCGGCCATCATTTCTTTCAGCAGTTTTCTTTCCGGCTGTGTCAAAAACTTTTTGTTTTGATGAATGTCATAATAAAGCTTCACCAAATCCTTGGTTTTTTCCACCATCATCATCTCTTCAGGATGTATTTCTTTGGTATAAAAATCCAGTTGTTTGTCAAGCGTTTCCGATGTTTTTTTTATTTTCACCCTCAACTGCTCAATTTTTTTTACCAGCTTATTAAATGCCTGCTGTTGCTTATTGAGCGGTTGTTGTTTCTTGTTGGTAATGGTCAATTCCGTGAACGAAGACATAATATTTTTATTTAAAAATGTTGAATATTTCTTGTCAAAATTAAGACTTCATGATTGGCTGGTTTGACTAAGAAATTCACAAAATTTACACAGTTGCATCAGCCATTCATGCACCATGTTTCAATACCTTCCTATCTTCATTTTGAAAGCTCATTACTTCCAATTCATCATTGATCATTCATAACTCATCATTCATCATTCCTAATTCATAACTCCTCCCATGTTCGATTTCTTTAAAACCCGTCCCGCAGATGTCAAAGGCATCAGGTCTGCCATTCTCCAGTTTTTGAAAGAGCAATTGCAGGAAGCCGAAGGCGGCGAAGGCAGCAGCATAAAAGGTTTGGTGGTTTATGTCACCTGCCGCAGTGAAGAAAAACATTTGTATGAAGCAGCCATGTATATCCAGGATGAAAATGGTTTTAAAGGCGACATACAAAAAATAGCCGATGACTATGCAATCGCTCTTCCGACCAATTGGACACTCGACATTGCTTTCACCGATGCCGCTCCACCGGAAGCTATCAAAGCTGCTAATGTAGATGTTGCTTTGTTCGTTGGCACCAGGAAAAAGCCCGGCATTGTTACTACCAGTTCCGCCACCATAAAAGTGCTGAATGGCGAAGCCGAAAAAGCCGAATACGCCATCACATCCCAAGCCGGGAAAATAAACATTGGCCGCGAATCCAAGACCGCCACAGCCGATGGTTTTCATCGGCAAAATCATATTGCATTCATCGGCAGCAGCAAGCACGAAAGCAACCGCTCAATCAGCCGCCAACATGCCCACATAGAGTGGGATGCAGAAGCGGGGGCATTTTTCATTTTTGCTGACGAAGGCGGCATTCCCCCCTACAACAAAACAAAAGTGAAAGCCAGCAACGGCTTGCCCGTGAAACTGCAAACCACTCAAATCGGACACCGTCTCAGCAACGGCGACCAGTTGATTATTGGAGAGTCGGCAATTTTGGAATTTTGGGGGAAATGAGAAAGGAATAAATTAAACAATTGGACATAAAAAAATCCCTACAAACGTAGAGATTTTGTTATGTCGGGATGACAAGATTCGAACTTGCGACCCCCAGACCCCCAGCCTGGTACGCTACCGGACTGCGCTACATCCCGAACTTTAGAAAGTAAATAGAGGAAAATTTTAGAAGCGAAAACCAAGCTCCATCTTTTCATCTTTTCCCTTTTGCAAGGGCTGCAAATGTAAAGGGCTTTTTATGAAAATCGGTTATCTTGCATCAAATTTTTTATCTCTGCATGAAGCTTTTACTAAAGCAAGTGACCATCTCCGACAAAAACTCTCCACACAACGGGCTGGTGAAGGATATTCTGATAATCAACGGCACAATCGAAAGCATTGAAAACAACATTGACTCAGCCGATGCACAGTTGGTGGATGCTAAAAACCTGTTTGCTTCGCAAGGTTGGGTAGATGTTTTTGCCCACTTCAATGACCCCGGATTTGAACACAAAGAAACGTTGGAAACAGGTGCAAATGCCGCTGCGGCAGGCGGTTTCACCCATGTGTTTGTCTTGCCAAATACGCAGCCGGTAACTGATAACAAAGCGGCTGTGGAATACATTGTGCAGAAAAGCAAAACACTGCCTGTGAACATTCACCCATTAGGGGCTATGAGCAGGAAAACAGACGGCAAAGAACCCGCCGAAATGTATGACATGCACAACAGCGGAGCCATCGCTTTTTCCGATGGGTTGCGGCCTGTGCAGACTCCTGGTTTGCTGCTGAAAGCATTGCAATATGTGAAGGCAGTGGATGCGGTCATCATTCAACTGCCGGTGGATGAATCCATTGCCAAAGCAGGACTAATGAGCGAAGGAATTACCAGCACTCAACTGGGGCTGCCGGGCATACCCGCTATAGGCGAAGAACTGATGATAAGCCGCGATATAGAACTGGCAAAATATGCCCAAAGCAAACTGCACATAACAGGCATTTCCACGGCAAAAAGTGTTGCACTCATACAAGCCGCAAAAGCAGACGGCGTGCAGATTTCGTGCAGTGTCACCCCTAATCATCTACTCTTTTGCGATGAGGATTTGGTGACCTACGATACCAACCTGAAACTAAATCCGCCGCTGCGAACAAAGGCAGACATGATGTCACTGAGGAATGCTGTGGAAACAGGAATTGTTGATTGCATTGCCACACACCATTTGCCCCAGGATTGGGACAGCAAAACCTGCGAATTTGAATATGCCCAACCCGGAACTATCGGCCTGGAAACTGCATTCGGAGTTGTCAATCAATTGTTTCCTGAAATGCCTGTGGACAGGTTAATTGACATGCTTTCTGCCAATGCAAGAGTCATTTTCTTTACCAATAAAAGCAGCATTGCCGAAGGCGAAATAGCCGACCTCACTTTGTTTGAACGCAACAGCCAATACAATTTTGATGTAAAGGACATAAAGAGCAAAAGCCGCAACACACCTTTTGCAGACAAGCCGCTAAAAGGGAAAGTATTTGGTATTATTAATAAAGACAAAGTACATTTGACTCACTAAAACCAAACAAAATGGAAACAAAACCAACTTCGCCTGCTATCAAGGGAATCATGATTTCACTGGTTCTCATCGTATTTTCTCTTGTTCTTGAGTTTATGAATCAAAGCCAGAACAAGGCTTTGGGAAGTATTGGAATGCTTTTCTTCGCAGTTGGTATCATCTGGGGTTGCATACTTTATGCAAAACAATTGAATGCCAATGTCACCTTCGGAAATGTTTTTGCAGATGGATTTAAAACCAGTGCGGCAGTCACTGCTATCATGGTTGTCTTTGTCATCATTTCTGTCAAAATTCTTTTTCCTGAAACAGTTGATAAAGCGATGGAAATCGCTCAAAAACAGATGGCTGCTAAAAATTTGCCCGAAGACCAGATGGAAGCAGGCATTAGTATTACCCGGAAATTTTTTACCTCCATTGTTGTTGGAGGAACCTTATTTGCATACTTGGCTATCGGTGCCATCGCCTCCCTGATTGGTGCAGGTGTGGCTAAGAAAAATCCCCGTGACCCGTTTAATCAACCGGCCTAATTTTAATTAAGAATGGACGTATCAATCGTAGTCCCCCTGTTCAATGAAGATGAATCCCTGCCCGAACTGTGTGCATGGATAGAACGTGTCGTGACCGAAAACAGCCTCAGCTATGAAGTGATACTGATAGACGATGGCAGCACCGATGATAGCTGGGCTGTGATTGAAAAACTCATTGCCGGAAACAGCCACATCAAGGGGATAAAATTCCAGCGCAATTATGGCAAATCCGCTGCGCTCAACGAAGGCTTCAAAGCTGCAAAGGGCGAAGTCGTCATTACCATGGATGCAGACATGCAGGACAGCCCCGATGAAATCCCCG
Organism: Segetibacter sp.; assembly: GCA_043733905.1. Taxonomy (GTDB): domain Bacteria; phylum Bacteroidota; class Bacteroidia; order Chitinophagales; family Chitinophagaceae; genus Segetibacter. The sequence continues at coordinate 17,927 of JAYTGA010000302.1, read as the reverse complement.
GTCTGCGAAACATGATTGTCAACGAAAATTATGACCTCGTCAGCGGCTGGAAAAAGAAACGCTACGACCCCATTACCAAGACCATCCCCACCAAGTTCTTCAATGGTGTAACCCGCCGCACAAGCGGCATACAGCTCCACGACTTCAACTGTGGCCTCAAAGCCTATAAGAAAAAAGTCATCAAAAGCATAGAGGTCTATGGCGAAATGCACCGCTACATTCCCGTCATTGCCAAGTGGGCGGGATTCAGGCGAATAGGCGAAAAAGTGGTAGAACACCGGGCACGAAAATATGGCACCACCAAGTTTGGCCTTGAGCGGTTTGTAAACGGTTTCCTCGACCTCGCCACCATCACATTTGTCAGCAAGTTTGGCAAGCGGCCCATGCACTTTTTCGGCCTCTACGGCACGCTGTCATTTTTCATCGGCTTCGCCATGGTGTTTTACCTCATCATAGCCAAGCTCGTAGCCCACGATTTCGCACTCACCAACCGCCCCTCCTTTTACATCGCCATGACCACCATGATTATAGGCATGCAACTCTTCCTCGCCGGTTTCCTCGCCGAACTCATTTCCCGAAATTCCCCCGAACGCAACTCTTATTTAATAGAAAAGAAATTGGGACTATAGCGAATGTTTTGGTAGCCGGCATTGGAGCTTTGATGAAGCATTGTTGTGTCACTCCCTTGTACGGCAAACCTTTATTCAGCTTTTTCCACCTTATGCTTTAAAAAGCACATCCCCATTATTTCATTTCCAAATAGTTCCATTACATTCGTTTTTATAAACATCATTTTCCATGACACGAACACTTCTATCAGCCTTCATACTCTTGTCTGTATTGTTAACCTTTTCTTGCAGCAAAAGCAACAACGACACCCCAACACCCACCCCACCGGTGGACACCACCGCACCAGTAAAACCCGATACGCTCATCACTGGGTGGACTAAAATAAAAATAAGTACAGAACCACTGTATGATGTTTTCTTCAGTAACAATACAATCGGATATTCAATCTGCCCTGTTGGCTTTTTATATAAGACAATAGATGGCGGCATAAGCTGGGTGATAAAAAAAGATTCTTTGTCCGATATTGCAAATATGTCGGTGACTAACAATGGAAATATTCATTGCATTAACACTAATGGATACGTTTATACATCAGTAAATGGCGGGAGCAATTTTTCCCGTACCCGATTAAATACCGTAGGGAATTCCTTCGACGTATTTTTTCCAGATGATAATAATGGTTTTACTGTTTCTGGCGGAGCCTTGTTTCAAACGACCGACGGAGGTATCAACTGGTCGGGAATATTTCAAACAACCGGCCTTTCGCTATCCCCCACTGGATTCTATTCATTATTTTTTTTGAACGATACAACAGGTTGGATTTGTGGAGAGGGTAAAATATTTAAGAGCAATGGCAACCTCCATAGTTGGACGCAAAGTATTTTTCCATCTTCAACTGCACTTGCCAGTTTATTAAATGTGTTTGCCACTTCTACAGCTACGGTTTTTGCTTCATCGTATTATAGTGTTTTTGAATCTGCAAACGAAGGTCTTAATTTTTCGATTCTCTCCACATTACCTTATATACCCGGCCCGCAAACTTCTCCAATACCCGACTTACATTTCATAGATGCAAGCACAGGCTATATGTGTCTCGGTACCAGGATTTTCAAAACCATCAATGGCGGCATTTCATGGACTCCGGTGGTTTCCCTCGGTGGCTCACCTATCATAATAGAAATTCATTTTACCGATGCCAACCACGGGTGGGGCTGCACATCTGATGGTTACATTTTGCGGTATAGTATGTAATCTCATGATGGTTTTAATTTCCAAAAGCACCGTTCTATATGCTTCAAAAAAGGCCGTTGCAACAATCCCAGACATCCGGGAGGGCTTGAGCCATAGCTTAAAATTGAGCAGGTTTTGAAAACGTTGTACTTAATATTTCTTTCTCTATCCTCGCCGCAGAGAAAATGAGAAGCAATAGAAACGCAGTCGCCCACCATTTATCCGCTTTGAACATCAGGCTTCCCCCGAAAGCACGGCGCAATACAGTTCTGTGTATATTATTTTCCCGAAAGCATGCCGGATTACAGTTCTGTGCATCGGGTTTTCCCGAAAGTATGCTGCACCACTGTTTTGTGCATCGGGCTTTCCCCAAAGTATGCTGCACCACTGTTTTGTGCATCGGGCTTTCCCGAAAGTATGCCGGAATACTGTTCTGTGCATCGGGTTTCTCCAATAGTATGCTGCACTACTGTTTTATGCATTATGTTCAACCCGAAAGTATACTGTACCACTGTTTTGTTATTTCTGATTTTAATTCTTTTCTGAATCTTACCCGTTTAGAGAAAATATGTTTCAAAACAGGTCAATTCCAATACAGTTTTGTATTTTTATGGTTTAAAAACAATCCCAAATGAATATCGAAACCATGCCCCACAATGGCCACATGCTAACGGCCGTCATGGCAGAACGGCGTTTTACCAACGCACAATTGGCTCATACCCTCAAAGTTAGCCCCACATACATCGTTCGCCTCATGGCCAGGCCCAATATTAAAGCAGGTGACCTTTGGAAATTAAGCAACCCATTGGGCGTGAATCTGCTGGAAAAGTTGGCACGTCTACATCCCATCCAAACACCTGGCGAAACCGAAAAAGCCCTGCAACAGAGGGTAGCCGACCTTGAAAAAGAAGTGGCTATTTACAAAGATTTGCTAAAAAGTAAGTAGTAGTAAGTAGCAAGTAGTAAGACAAAAACCAATAGACGAGTGTACCGATTAACCAATAAACCAATTAACCAATAAACCAACCCCTTTGAGCAAAGTCATCATCATAGGCCCTGCACATCCCCTTCGTGGCGGTCTTGCATCTTTCAACGAAAGATTGGCAAGACAATTTATGCAGGAAGGAAATGAGGTCAGCATCTACACATTCTCGTTGCAGTATCCCGGCTTTCTATTTCCCGGCACCACGCAGTATAGTTCAGAACCTGCACCCAAAGACCTTGACATCAAAGTCTGCATCAATTCTATCAACCCCATCAATTGGCTGAAGGTGGGCAATGAGCTACGCAAAATAAAACCCGATGTCATTGTTGTCCGCTATTGGCTGCCGTTTATGGGGCCTGCATTGGGTACCATTTTGCGAAGCGTAAAAAAGAACAAACACACCCGCATTGTTTGCATAGCCGACAACATCAACCCACACGAAAAACGACCGGGTGATGCGGCCTTTACCCGCTATTTCATCAAGCCGATAGATGCCTTTGTGACCATGAGCCAAAAGGTGTTGAAAGACCTGAAAGCCATCACAAATAAACCCGCCCAACAGGTCGTTCATCCGCTCTACGACAACTTTGGCGAAGCCCTGCCAAAAGCAGAAGCAAGGAAACATTTGGGTTTGCCTCAAAACGAAAAAATCATTTTATTCTTCGGCTTCATCCGCCACTACAAAGGGCTTGACCTGTTGCTGCAAGCCATGGCAGAACCGGCTTTGAGAGCTTCCGGTATCAAACTTTTGGTAGCAGGTGAATATTACGAAGACCGAAAAACTTACGACGAACTGATTGCCGCAAACAATCTTTCACCACAACTGATTCTAAGGACGGACTTCATAAAAGACAGCGAAGTGCGCTACTATTTGAGTGCAGCCGATTTTGTCATTCAGCCTTACAGAAATGCCACCCAAAGCGGCGTTACACCGCTTGCCTATCATTTTGAAAAACCAATGTTGGTGACAAATGTCGGGGGACTTCCCGACCTTGTTCCCGAAGGAAAAGTAGGGTTGATTTGCGATCCGAATCCGGCATCCATTGCCGCAGGCATTCTAAAATTGTATGAATCCGGCGAAGACCATTTCCTGCCACATCTTCGTGAAGAGAAGAAGAAATATAGCTGGGAAAACCTGACCAAAGCAATTTTTCATTTAGTGGAATAGTTAAAAATAAACTTAGTCAAAACCACTAAATCATTAACTTACCAAAGCATTTAAACAACCTGTTTTTCTAACTGCTTAAAACAAATTGTATGAAACAAAAACAACTAAACTTCCCAACCCAATCTTCAAAAGCAAAGACACCAATGATCCGGCAATTGCAAAAGGCTTTTCGCCTTGCCTTGTTTGCAGACAAAAACAATGTTCCCGCCGATGAGGTGCAGAGCCTTTCCAATGAAGCACAAAGCCACTCCCGCAGAAAATTTGTAGAGCAATCCGCCCTGAGCCTGCTTGCATTGGGGGCAGGCAGCATGTTCCTGCAAAGCTGTCAGAAAACTGCAGAGCTTTTTGACAAACAACAGGCAAAAGATGAACAAAAGTTAACAGGGCGTAACCAACCTAAAATAGTTATTGTGGGTGGCGGCATGGCAGGTCTTAACTGTGCTTTTACACTCAAACAGGGAGGGATCAATTCCACAATTTACGAAGGCAACAGCCGCACAGGAGGCCGGATATTGACCGCAAAAAACATCATGGGCCAGGGACTTACAACTGAGCTTGGGGGAGAGTTTATAGATACAGGTCACAAGGACATGTTGCAGCTTGTCAGTAAGTTTGGCCTCAACCTCTTAGACGTAGAATCCACTGCAAACAATGGTTTCATCAAAGATGCTTACTTCTTCAACGGCATTCATTATACAGAGCAGGACATCATCAATGCCTTTGCGCCCATTGCCGCTACCATGCAGGCCGACATTGACCAACTGCCCGACAGCATCACCTACACCAATCCCGGCGGCGCAATCTTGTTTGACAATATTTCATTAGAACAATACATCAGCAACCTCAACTGCGCTACCTGGCTAAAGAGCATGCTCACCGTGGCCTTTGTGACTGAGTATGGATTGGATGCGGGACAGCAGTCGTGTATCAACATGCTCTACCTTATTTCCACAGACACCAGTGGTGGCAAGTTTGAAGTGTTTGGCGACAGCGACGAACGTTATAAGATAGCCGGAGGCAACCAGCAACTGACCAATGCGCTTACGCAAAAGTTAAACAACCAGTTAGAGTATGAACACAAGCTGGAAGCAGTGAATCAAAAAAGCAACGGACAATATATTCTCACTTTCAGAAAGCAAAATAATTGCTTGCTGGATGTGACTGCCGACTATGTAGTATTCGCCATTCCCTTCACCATTTTGCGAACGGTCAGCTTTGGTTTCAAACTGCCCAAATGGAAGCGCAATGCAATTGACAACCTGGGCTATGGAACCAATGCCAAACTGCTCATAGGCTTTCAAAACCGCCCCTGGCGCACACTTGGCTACCGTGGCTATGCTTTTACTGATCAATCATTTCAAAACGGATGGGACAACAGCGAGCTGCAACCCACCACAGCCGGAGGTTACACAATGTTCTTTGGCGGCACTCCAGGTGTCAGTCTTGGAGCAGGCACAGCGCAGTCGCAGGCCAATATTCATTTGCCTGGTTTCGGGCAATTGTTTCCCGGCTCGCTGTCTAAACTGAATGGCAATGTGGTTCGCTTTCACTGGCCGACCGCACCGTTTGTCAAAGCCAGCTATGCCTGCTACAAACCAGGCCAGTTCACCACCATAGCCGGTGCCGAAAGAAAGCCTGTTGACAATCTCTACTTTGCAGGCGAGCATTGCAGTCTAAATTTTCAAGGCTACATGAATGGTGCAGCAGAGACAGGAAGGAAGGCGGCGGAAAAGATTTTAGGGGCAATTTAATAAGGAAGTGAGTGTGAAGTTTTAGGTGTTAGGTGTGAAGTGTTAAGGTTTGTCACTTGCTCTTATTTGTGAAAATAAATAACCAATTTTAGCTTTTAAATATCTTAAAGCAAATGAAGCAATTTCTTTCAGTTGGATTCATCATTTTATTGCTTGCATCGTGCAGCAAAACAGATACAACAACACCTGCTACAGTAGCATCTGCGGATATGAAAAACGTTGCTTATGCCTCAGCCGATCCCCTGGAAAACATGGATGTTTATTTACCCGCAGGCAGATCGGCCACTACAACCAATTGCATGGTCGTCATTCATGGTGGAAGCTGGAGCAGCGGCGACAAGGCAGACATGGACTCTGCACTAAGTGCATTCAAACCTCTGCTTCCAAACTATGCCACTTTCAACATTAATTACAGGCTGGCAAATGGCTCTACAATTGTTTCATCAAACGAAATGGATGATGTAAATGCAGCAGTCAGTTTCATTGTAAGCAAAGCAGCCGAATACAAAGTGAACGCTAACAAAATAATTATTGTGGGAGCCAGTGCAGGCGCACACCTCGGCATGTTGAAAGCTTATAAATATAACACCGACGGACGTGTCAAAGCTATGATTGACCTGTTCGGCCCCAACGATCTTACATGGATGTACCTCAATCAGCCTTATTACCTTTCACTCACCCAGGCTGTCCTTACTAATTTTATGGGCACTACCCAGCCTGCTAATCCTTTACTTTACCAAATGGCAAGCCCTATCAACTTTGTCACTGCCGCAGTGCCGCCCACACAAATACTTCATGGAACTGCAGATTCCATTGTTCCCATCAGCGAAAGCCAACGGTTGAATGCAGCACTGCAAACTGCTGGCGTGACTCATGAATTCATTACGGTGGCAGGCGGCGGACACGGCACCTGGGACAACGCTCAATGGACAAATGCTTATGCAAATATGACTGCTTTCATTAAGACCTATGTGCCTTAATGAGTTCTAAAAACGACAAATGAATAGATTTCTTTTAGCAATAGTTTTGCTGTGTTTATTTTTTTGCGAAGCAAAAGCGCAAAACAAAGTCATTGCCAACATCAGCAATGTAAAGAGCGATGACGGGGTTTGCCGTGCTTGTTTATTTAACAACGCCGCTTCGTTCATAACCTTTGGACGACCTTATAATTGTGTGAGTGTTGGTGTCAGCAGGAAATCGGCCAGGGTTGTTTTTGACGATGTGCAGCCTGGCTGCTACGCCGTTTTTGTATTTCACGATGTTAACAATAACAATAAGATGGATAAGAATTTTTTAGGTGTTCCGAAGGAAGGTTATGGAGCATCGAACAACAGACTGCCTTTTGCCGCAGCTCCTCATTTTGAAGACAACAAGTTTACTGTTTCAGGAAACAATATTGTGTCGCTGAACATTCATTTGAGAAATTTCTTTTGAGAATTATTTTCTTAAATCTTCAATACCTGTTGCCAGTTCCACATCCTTATTTGTTACACCACCAGCATCGTGGGTCGAAAGTTTGATCGTAAGTTTATTATAGACATTTGACCACTCAGGATGGTGATCCATTTTCTCGGCCAGCAAAGCAACCCTGATCATAAAGGAAAATGTTTCGCTGAAATCTTTAAACTCAAAAGATTTTGTGATGGTGTTGTGAGAATATGACCAACCTTCTAACTTTTCAATACTGCTTTTTATTTTTTCTTCACTTATTTTTTCCATCGTTTATTTTGATATAGATAATAGGAATCATAGATCCATCAGTTTTTGAGCAGTTGGCATTAAAACAAAAATAACACAACCACCAGACTTTGAAGAATTAGTTTAAAGTGCATCTTTCACCCGCAACATTCAACAAGCTGATACATTTTTCCAGGCTCTCCTGCCATGGTTTCAATGTCAGCCCAAATGTATGGACGATTTTGGCTTTGCTCATCACGGAGTAGGCAGGTCGTTTGGCGGGTGTGGTATAGCAGTCTCTTGACGTGGGATTGATAATACATGCAAGTCCTGCCATATTCCTGATAGCGGCGGTGGTGGCACCAGCTATTGGAGCATAGACGGCAGTAACAATATTTTCAACAACAATACCGGCAAGATACTGATGGCATCTGCTGCTGGCACCACAGGTGCAAAGATAGAAGCCGTTCACGATGCTGCATTTGGCACACTCATGAGTGTGTCCAACACCAACGCCTCTTACATGACCATACTGAAAGTACAGGAAAAAGGCACCAGCGACGGACCTGCGGGTTGTGTGGCTTGCAGCGGCTCGGCAGCCATTAAAGCATCTGCCAACTTTAGGGATGCTATTTTTGCTTCGTCCAATTCAAGAGGGATGTACCTGAAAGGTGGGTCTAACTTTTACCCGGCAATGCAAATAGATACCAATGGCACTGCAACAATTTTGGTACTGAATGGTCAGTTGCAGATCAATGCAGGAAACCCCTGTGCAGGTAAAGTATTAACCAGCGATGCCAGCGGCCTTGCTTCCTGGCAACCCGCCGCTTCTGGGGGCAATGCGGTGTGGAGCACCACAGGCAACAGCACATTGCCAGCAGGCAGTTTCATTGGAACTACAGACAATACTAATTTCATTCTGAAGGTGAACAACTATGAAGGTTTGCGTCTGGATGATGGTGGTGCGTCGGTAGCTCGTGGCGATTACAATGTGGGGATCACTCCAGTTGCCGATCCGGGCGTAAGGATGATGTGGATTCCTGCCAAAGAGGCCTTTAGGGCAGGCACTGTCTTAAACATACAATGGGACGATGCTAACATAGGTTACTATAGCATGGCAATGGGTTACAATCCAATAGCCTCCGGGCTGAGCGGTGTGGCATTGGGCACCAACATTGCCGCTTCCGGCAACTACTCTCTACCCTGGGAACTGATGTGTCCACAAACCTGCAGACCGGTTCTTTTTGCCTGGGCGATTATAGTAATAACGGAACTATGAATGCATCTGCAACCAATCAAATGAGTATGCGCTTCAACGGCGGCTATCGTTTGTTTACCAACAGCACAGCTACAGTAGGTGCAGTCATGGCTGCTGGTGGCAATAGCTGGGCTTTTGTTTTTGACCGCCGGAAAAAAGAAAATTTTGCAGTAGTCAATGGGGAAGAAATCCTCAATAGTATTTCAAAATTCAACCTCACTACATAGAATTATATTGGGCAGGATGCCAAAACTTTCCGTCACTATGACCCAATGGCGCAGGACTTTTTTGCCCCCTTCGGCAAAGATAAATACGGTACGGTTGGCAATGATACCACCATAGCATCTGCCGATTTTGATGGCATCAACTTTATAGCTATTCAGGCTTTGGAGAAAAGGACCGCTGCTTTGCAAACTACTTTAAGCAAAAACAGTGAAGTCATGAAAGCAAAAGACGAACTGCTACAGAAGCAGGCAAAGCGAATTGATAACCTGCAAAAACAAATAGACCACCTGAAAGCCATGATGCAGCAAATGATGAACACCAAATCAAGCGCACCTTGTCCGCCAATGGCGGGTCGGTAACGAGAAAAAACCTTCCTTTCCCAACCTTTATAGATACCAAATACAGTTGCTAACTTTTCCAAAAGTTGGCAACTATCGTTTAACGGCTGTTTCATTTACCATTGTTCTTTATTCTAAGTACATTTATATTCAAATAAACTTCTGCAAATGAAAAAGCAATACCTAACACCGCTTATGTTTTTTTTCTTTTTTGCTTTCGCAATGAAAAGCAAAGCACAATGGAACCTGACCGGCAACAGCAATGCCACCTCCACTTCCATCCTCGGCACTACCAATGCCATTCCCCTCAGCCTAACCACCAACAATGTGCAAAGGCTCGTCATTGATGCCAATGGCAAAGTAGGTATTGGTATTGCGGCTCCGCCAAATGTCTTTAGCGTAAAGGGCAGCGGCGGCGTACCTAACCCTGTTTGGGTCAATGCAGGCAATCCGCTGTTCACCGGCTTTGGTGAGCAGACTGTGGGCAATGCCGACTACATTCTTTCAATCGCTTCATCTTTGGCCAATGCCCGACCTGTCTTCATTGGTCGCCGGGCAAGGGGTACTTTGGCTGCTCCAACTGTTGTAAGTAACAACGACCAAATCATGTCTTTCCTTTCTTCCGGTTATGATGGCACTGCGTTTCAAAATCCCGCTGCTATTGACTTTTATGTGGATGGCACTCCAAGTGCAGGCAATGTGCCGGGGCGCATTTCGTTTGTCACAGGCTCAAATGCCAGCACCCGTGCAGAGCGGTTGAAGATTGGTAACACTGGAGACATTACCATCAATACCAACCAGTTGTTTGTGCAAAAGAGTACCGGCAATGTAGGCTTAGGTACAATTACCCCGGCTACGAGGCTGGATGTAAAATCCACCAGCAACAATGTAGCGCAGTTCAACGGGGCAGGTCCTATGTACATGGGCTTGTACGAAAACGATATTTACCGTGGCTATCTGGGTTCTTTTTCAGGTGCAGCAGAAGATGTAGATTTTGGTACCGGCTCAGGAAATACAACCGGCAAACTTCACTTAACAATACAAGGCACTCCCAAGTTTACAGTTGATGCTAGCGGGAATGTTGGCGTAGGTACTACAGCCCCTGCTGCCAAAATGGATGTTGTTGGTAATATTAAAATAGCTGATGGCACACAGGGTTTAGGAAAAGTGCTTACTTCTGATGCCAATGGTCTTGCCAATTGGGCAAATATTCCTATAGTTGCAGAAACAGATCCTAAGGTTGGAATTTTGAGTACCAATAAAGTGCCTAAATGGAGTGGCAGCACACTTGTAGATGGTATAATTACAGACAATGGAAGCAATGTAGGCATAGGAACTACAATTCCTGCCGCCAAACTGGATGTAAAAAGTACTGGCTCCTATGTGGCACAGTTCAACGGAGCAGCCCCTATGTATATGGGCTTGTTTGAAAACGATATATATCGCGGTTACCTCGGCTCTTATGCCGGTGCTCCCGAAGATGTGGACTTTGGGACCGGTTCAGGAAACGTAACAGGCAAACTCCATCTGACCGTGCAAGCCAGTCCAAAACTAACAATTGATGCTGTAGGTAGAGTGGGCATTGGCACTACCAGTCCCAATCATTTGTTACATGTAAATGGCGGCGACCTGTTTGTACAATCCAGCAGTGGCCTTATCAGGTTAGGATACGAAGGTGGCAATGAGTGGCAAATGGCTACCACTGGTGCAGGTGCAGATTTAAGATGGTACACCACTACCGATGGTGGAACTACCATTATTCCCCGCCATTATTTTAGCCAGAATGGCAATATGGGTGTTGGAGGATTTTCAGGGTCCGGTGTACCACTTGGCCGATTAGATGTAATAGGTGCTGGCGCATCATCTGTCACCAATACATTTTTATTGAGGAACAACCTGGGCGATACCTTAATGCGTGTACGTGATGACGGCAGAATGGGTATAGGATACAATGGCTCCAGCTATGGCCGTACCATGAACGTAGGTGGAACTGGTATTAACTTTTACACTGCCAGCGAAGCGGCTTTTGGCGGTGCCATTTTCCCAACCGATACCTCGCTGGTATTGTGGTCAAACAGCGGTGCCAAAAACTACTTAGTGCTGCAACCAAGCTGGGGCAATACCGGAATCGGCACCTACACACCAAATAGCAAGTTGCATGTTAATGGCAATGTGACTATAGGTCCTAGTAGCTTTACAGCTGGTGGTCAGTTTGAACTTAGTCTCGACCAGGGACGTAAGCCATCTACCTCCACCTGGACAATCGTTTCAGATGCCCGCCTGAAGAATATTGATGGCAGCTACACAAAGGGACTGCAAGATATTCTGAAATTGAACCCCATTACCTATCACTACAAAAATGTAGGCAAACGCCAGTTTGAAGAAAAGGTATTGAACACACAGGCAGTTGGCTTTACGGCTCAGGATGTACAAAAGGTTTTTCCTGAAGCAGTGGGAATAGATGCCGATGGTTACCTGAACCTGAACATTCATCCTATTTTGATTGCACAAGTCAATGCCATCAAGGAACAGCAAGCTGAGATAGAAACCTTGAAAGTCAAAGCTGCTAAGGTTGACGAACTGCAAAAGCAAATAGATGAACTAAAAGCGATGATGCTGAAAATAATCAACAATCCCACTACTGCACCTTGTCCGCCGCTGGCAGGGCAGTAAGTCAATAAGTCATTGAGTCATCAGGTCATTTTTTGCAGTTGCCAACTTTCCCAAAAGTTGGCAACTGTCGTTTAACGGCTGTTTCATTTACCATTGTTCTTTATTCTAAGTACATTTATATTCAAACAAAAAGCTTTCTGAAATGAAAACAAATCTCCTCCCGCTGTTTCTGGCGTTTTTCTTTTTTGCTATCGCAATGAAAAGCAATGCCCAATGGAACCTGGCTGGCAATGCCAACGCTACCGCCACTTCCATCCTCGGCACCACCAATGCCATTCCCCTTAACCTCACTACCAACAATGTTCAGCGGATTGTCATAGATGCCAATGGCAAAGTGGGCATCGGCATTGCGGCTCCGCCAAATGGTTTTAGCGTAAAGGGCAGCGGCGGCGTACCTGCTTCTGTCTGGGTCAATGCTGGCAACCCGCTCTTCACCGGCTTTGGTGAGCAAACGGTTGGCAATGCAGATTACATTTTATCTCTTGCCTCCACATTGTCCAATGCCCGCCCGGTCTTCATAGGCCGCCGTGGCCGTGGCACATTGGCCGCACCTGCAGTGGTAGCCAACAATGATTATTTGATGTCCTTCCTTTCCTCCGGATATGATGGCAGTGCCTTTCAAAACCCTGCTGCCATTGATTTCTTTGTGGATGGCGTACCCTCCGCTGGCAATGTGCCTGCACGCATTTCTTTTGTCACAGGAAGTAACGGAGCCAACCGTGCAGAGCGGTTGAAGATTGGTAACACGGGCGACATTACCATGAACACCAGCCAATTCTTTTTGCAAAAAAGTACGGGTAATGTGGGTATAGGCAAACTTACCCCCTTTGCTTTATTGGATGTAAATGGAGATGCGCTTATCAACTCCGTAAATGTGGGTCGTGGTGGCGGAAACATTTCTACCAATACCGCCATTGGGCGCAATGTATTACTGTTCAATACCACCGGCGATAACAATACAACCAACGGCAGCAGTGCTTTATATACCAATACCATTGGCAAGTCCAATACGGCCAGCGGTGCATTTTCATTGTACAAAAACCTTTCCGGCAACACGAACACTGCATCCGGTGCTTATGCCATGTACAGTAACAGTTCAGGAAGCAACAATACCGCCACAGGCAATCAGGCGCTTTACAGCAATTCAACCGGCAACGGAAACGCTGCCTTTGGCAACCAGGCTTTGTACAGCAATGCAGGTGGAACCAGTAATACTGCAACCGGCAATGTGGCGTTATACTCCAACACCGGGGGCTATCTCAACACTGCTATGGGCTATCAATCTTTGTATTTCAATACCACGGGCAGCGTCAATACAGGAATTGGTGCAGGGGTACTCTATCACAATACAACCGGGTCCGACAATACAGCGATTGGGTTAAACGCACTTTCTAAAAATACCGAAGGCAATAGCAATACGGCATTGGGCGAAGCCAGCCTGTTCTTTAATACTACCGGAACCAACAACACCGCCACAGGCATTTATTCGCTGTTTAAAAACTCAACGGGCAGTGGCAATACCGCCACCGGCAACTATTCTTTGTACAGCAGCACAGGAGACAACAACACCGCCATGGGCGGCTATTCGCTGTATGCCAACACCACAGGCTTTGCCAACACTGCCCATGGATTTTATGCGCTTAGCGCAAATGTGGATGGTGCAGCCAACACCGCTAACGGTGACAATGCACTACGCTTCAATACTTCCGGCGGCAGCAACACGGCTACAGGAAGACAGGCATTGTATTCAAACACTGCAGGCAACAGCAATACCGCCAACGGCTACCAGGCACTCTACAGTGCAACGGGTGATAACAACACCGCCAGCGGCTTTCAGGCTTTGTATAGCAATACAGGATACAACAACACCGCTACTGGTTATAGTGCTTTGTTTGCAAACATGACGGGCAATAGCAACACCGCCACCGGTTACAGTACACTCAACCACTCAACTGGCGATAACAATACGGCAACTGGCAACAGTGCCTTGTACACCAACACCTCCGGAAATGCAAATACTGCCACCGGCAACCTATCATTGTTTTCCAATGATGGAGGAAGTGGCAACACCTCTTATGGCAACAAGTCGCTTTTCACCAACACATCAGGTGATTATAACACAGCCACCGGCAACCTGGCTTTGTACTATAACGAAACAGGCACACTGAACACAGCCGAAGGTCATTTTGCGTTATTCAACAACAGCAGCGGTTATCAAAATACCAGTTTGGGAGCCAACTCGCTTACGGTAAATACGACCGGTGCCTACAACACCGCAATAGGCTACAACACCGGCCCCGATGGCATTGACTACATTAATACGACCTGCCTGGGCATAGATGCGACTGCTACAGCAAGCAACATGGTTCGCATTGGCAACACCTTTGTCACCTCTATAGGCGGCTATCAGGACTGGACAAACATTTCTGATGGCAGGGTAAAAGAAAACGTGCTGGAAAACGTACCCGGTCTTAGTTTCATCAACCTGCTGCGCCCAGTTACTTACCAGTTAAACAACGATAAAATAAACACCCTGAACGGCCTCGATGCCCGCAGAAAAAACATAGCTGATGGAACAAAAGCAAAAGGTGAAATGCCTGCATTACTTACCGGTTCTCAATACTCCGCAACCACCACGGGTTTCATAGCCCAGGAAGTAGAGCAGGCTGCCAACAAAATAGGCTACGACTTCAGCGGTGTAGATGCTCCTAAAAATGACAAGGATATGTATGGCCTGCGCTATGCAGAGTTTGTAGTGCCGTTGGTGAAGGCGGTGCAGGAGTTGTCAAAAGCCAATGAACAATTGACAATGGATAATGGACAATTGAAGAAGGACATGGCAGACCTGAAAGCCATTGTAACCAAACTGGCGAACGATAAGTCAACTCCACCATGTCCGCCACTGGCTGGGCAGTAAACAAACCTATAAGGTTTTAGAAACCTTATAGGTTTTGCACGACAGTTGCCGGTTTTTTAGAAAGTTGGCAACTGTTCTGTTCAACCTTTTTAATTCCCAATTTCGCCTGTATTTATAATCATTAAACCTTTCTACAAATGAAAAAGCAACTGCTAACTCCGCTTCTCACGTTTTTCTTTTTTGCTGTCGCAATGAAAGGCAATGCCCAATGGAACCTGACTGGCAATGCCACCGCCACCGCCACTTCCATCCTCGGCACCACCAATACAGTGAACCTGCAACTGGCCACCCGCAACCTGACTCGCATGGTCATAGACAGCAATGGTAAAGTAGGTATCGGCATTGCGGCTCCGCCAAATGTCTTTAGCGTAAAGGGCAGCGGCGGTGTTCCGGCGGCGGTTTGGGTTAGCGCAGGCGCACCACTTTTTACCGGTTTTGGCGAGCAAACGGTGGGTAATGCCGATTACATTTTATCAATCAATCGCTTCATCTTTGGCCAATGCCCGACCCGTCTTCATTGGTCGCCGGGCAAGAGGTACGTTAGCTGCTCCAACTGTTGTAAGTAACAACGACCAAATCATGTCTTTCCTTTCTTCAGGTTATGATGGCACTGCGTTTCAAAATCCCGCTGCAATTGACTTTTTTGTGGATGGCGTGCCATGTGCAGGCAATGTGCCTGCACGCATTTCCTTTGTCACAGGCACCAACGGAGCCACCCGTGCAGAACGTTTGAAGATTGGCAATACGGGCGACATTACCATCAACACCAACCAACTTTTTGTGCAAAAGAGTACAGGCAATATTGGGTCAGGTACCATTGCACCTTCGGCAAAACTGGAAGTAGCAGGCCAGGTGAAACTAACAGGCGGTGGGCCGGGAATAGGCAAAGTGCTGACCAGCGATGCAGCAGGATTAGCAAGCTAAACCACACCCGGCGATGCGCCATGGACAATTGCTGGTCTTAATATTTTTAATACCAATGATAGAAATGTAGGCATTGGCACCGCCACCCCCACCGCCAAACTGGATGTGACAGGCAACATAAAAATAGCCGACGGCACACAAGGCACAGGCAAGGTATTGACCAGCGATGCTGCGGGATTAGCTACCTGGCAGGCAGTACCTGCGCAAGTGGAAACCGACCCTAAAGTGGGCAATCTTTCTGTAAACAAAACACCCAAATGGAGCGGCACCACCCTGGCCGATGGCACCATCACCGACAACGGCAACGTGGGCATTGGAGAAGCCAACCCGCAGGGCATACTCCATGTAAGCCAGGCAGGTGTTTTTTCAGGAGTAGCCTTTGCGGGTACGGGGACAAACGATTTGACCGCCAACATTAGTGGCTACACCGGCACGGGCACCACCACCTATGTCATTAAAATAAACAACGCCGGCCCCGACCCCAACCTGATACAAATAAGCAACAATGGCGGCAGCAGCTTTAGGTCTGCCTTCCCAATTGCCAACCCTATCAGTATGGGATTTGGCGTTACCGCCACCTTTGCCGCCACTGGCGGCCACACATTTGCCGACCAATGGACTTTTAGCGTAACCAAAGGCTTTAATGACTTATTGGTAGTAGATAGTGGCCGGGTAGGCATTAACACCAAAACCCCCTTGGCAACATTGGACGTGGTAGGCGGCGATGCCCGAATAAACTTAATGACCGTAGGGCGGGGCAACGGTAATGACTCAACCAATACCGCTATAGGGTTAAGGGCACTTGCTAACCACATATCTATCACCATTCCGGAAAACACTGCGGTTGGGTTCAATGCACTTTTAGCTAACACTATTGGGGAAAGGAACACAGCTAATGGTTCTTTAGCACTACTATCTAACACGACAGGAAACGATAACACGGCCAATGGTAAAAGTGCATTAGAAAGTAATACTACAGGCGACTTCAACACAGCTATAGGTAGAGAGGCATGAAGGCAAACACTACCGGTTCTGGAAATACTGGTATCGGTGCAGCTTCACTTTTTAGTAATACCACCGGCAATACTAGTACTGCCATTGGCAGGAGAGCTTTGTTTGAAAATACCACAGGCTTTTCTAATGTAGCAGTCGGTGCAAGGGCACTAGAAAACAACACAACCGGCAGCAATTTAGTTGCCATTGGAGACAGTGCATTGTTCAACCAAAATGGTGGCAATGGTTTCAACACCGCAGTTGGTTCAAAAGCATTGTTTGCCAACACAACCGGCACAGAAAACACAGGGGTGGGTTTTAAAGCACTGTTCAATACCACCACCGGCGGGTTCAATTCAGCCTTTGGTACCAGTGCTTTGATAAGCAATACCACCGGTTCGTCTAACGTTGCCATAGGTATCAATACTTTGGTCAACAGCACCATAGGCAGCAACAATATCGCAGTTGGTTTAAGTGCTTTGCGAAACAATGTGACCGGTTCGTCAAACGTTGCTATTGGTATTTCCGCTTTGAGAAGTAGTAATGGTGGCAACAACCTGGTAGCCATTGGCGACAGTGCATTATTTAGCCAAAATGGCGGTAATGGCTTCAATACTGCTGTTGGTTCAAAAGCACTTTTTTCAAACACTACTGGCAATTCTAATACTGCCAATGGTGCACTTGCATTATTTTCAAACACAACAGGCTTTTTTAATACTGCCAATGGCAGAGAATCATTATTTTCAAACACAAGTGGCGTTGGTAATACTGCCAATGGCAGAGAAGCATTATTTTCAATCACTACCGGTGATTTTAATACAGCCAATGGTTCATCTGCATTGCGCTTAAACACCACCGGTTCGTTCAACGTCGCCATCGGCAATGTTTCGCTAATAAGCAAAACCACCGGCAACCAAAACGTAGCCATAGGCGATAGTGCCCTTGCTAATTGCAGTACTGTTGGGGACAATACTGCCGTGGGCGCCAAGAGCAATCCCAATGTCGGTTCCTCATCCAATACGACTGCATTAGGTGCCAACACTGCAATTACTGGTGCAAATATGGTACGCCTGGGTGCCAGCACTGTTACCAGCATTGGTGGTTTTGCCAACTTTACTTTACTTCGCAAGGGGTAAAATAGTGAATTCCTTTCTGCGGAGCAGGAAAAAAATCCGTTTTTAATCAACTCATTTTTATTTAAAAATCCGTTTAAAATCC
>JAYTGA010000301.1:0-38107 GCA_043733905.1 Segetibacter sp. | reverse complement strand
GGGCTTTCTAATTATATTGGAGATATTCAACAAAAAAGACTTTCTTTTAATCAAATAAATGCAGTGTACTCGTTTGGAGCAGCTTATGATATTAACGATCAGCTTGCCATTCGTTTTGATTATTCGCATGGTAAGGTAGAAGGAGATGACAAAAAAAGCGGGAACACTAAGATATCCAAACGGAATCTGAATTTTAAAAGTGAAATTAAAGAAGTGGCTTTGATTGCCGAATATAGCTGGGCTAATAATTATACCGCTCCTTTTACTCCCTATTTTTTTACTGGAATAGGCGTTTTTAAGTTCAATCCTTCAACATTAGACTCAGCCGGACGTGTCGTTTTTCTTCATGACTTGAGTACCGAAGGGCAGGGTTTAAAAAAATATCCAGACAGAAAACCCTACAATCTCACTCAATTTAATATTCCTATTGGGGCAGGAATGAAATTCAACTTAACCGAAAATATTTTTGTAGCCGTTGAAGGAGGTATCAGAAAACTTTTTACTGATTACCTGGACGATGTCAGCACTTCCTATCCCGATAGGGATGCACTTCTGGCAGGAAAAGGTCAACTGGCGGTTGATCTATCTTATCGTGCAGATGAATTGCCACCATACAATCACACTTTTCCCAAAGGAGGGTCGCAACGGGGAAATAAGGATAAAGACTGGTATTACTTCGCCCAGTTTAGAATCAATTTCAAATTAAAATGGAATAATGACTTTGGTGGCGGCGGTGATTATTCAAGAAAAGGAGCATTAAAACGTATCGGTTGCCCGGGAAGATTTTGAAAGGGGTATTTTTTTCTACAACTACTTAGATTGAGAATAAAAATCCACAACTTTTTATTTCATCGTTTATTTAATACATTCACAAAATCAAATAGAAATGCTTTAAAAGACCGTAACAGTCAAAAAAATGGCACAAACTGGTATAAAATGTAAGAGGCTCAAAGAATTGAGCCTCCTTTTCAACCCTAAACCCTTAAAAAACATTTTAAATAAAAGTAAAATCATGCCAATTTTTACTTTTAAAAAATTATTCGATGAAAAAATTTTCCTCTACTTTTCTTTCTATAATAAGTTTCGGTTTTTTATTGTCCTGTCGCAGCAAGGTTTCTTTTCCAACTGTTGAATCGGGCAAAAGTCTTTTGTGGGAAATATCAGGTAAGGGCATGAAACAGCCCTCTTATTTTCTCGGCACCATGCACCTGATGTGTGCTGAAGATGCCGTGCTTAGCGAAAATGTAATTGCTCTGATAAAAAAAACTGATCAGGTTTATCTGGAGGTGGACATGGATAATGCTTCTGAACTTCTGACTGGCTTTTTGGAGTTATCTTCCCATAAAAACAAATCGCTGCAAGACGTGCTAATCACAGAGGAATACAACCGTATCAGGACTTTCTTTGAAAAATTCTCCTCCACCATTCCTTTTTCGGTCATGGAAAAACAGCCGCCGCTTTTATTATCGTCAGCCGTATATGAACTGATGCTGCCCTGCGAACAAAAGAACGGTGTTGAAATGAAAATAATAGACGAAGCCTACCGGCAAAAAAAAGAAACAAAAGGTCTTGAGTCCATCAGTTTCCAAGCCAGCATTTTTGACAGCATTCCCTACGAAGAGCAAGCCCGGGATCTGTTAAATGCTGTAGATAGTCTTGAAAAAAACAGGCTGATGATGGATGAAATGATGAAAGTGTACCGTCAGCAGGATGTGGAAAAACTAAACGAAATGAGCATGAGCGAAGATAGTAGCATGACGGCCCATGCAGACCTGCTGCTCTATAGCAGGAACAGAAACTGGGTAGAGCAGTTTCCAGCTCTCGCCTCCAAACGAAGCATTCTATTTGCCGTAGGCGCAGCGCATCTTGGCGGCGAAAAAGGGGTGTTGAATCTTTTAAGAAAGCAAGGCTACACGGTGAGACCTGTCAAAAATTAAAGACTGTCATTTGGGTTCGGTTGGGAAATAAAAATTGACAGAGTGCAGAAGCAAATTATTTATGGGAAAATCTGTGATTAGGCGGTAGCCCATATTTATCAAGAATATCTTTCGCCATTTTAAGTTTCTTCAAAACATACGGGTCATTTTCATGGCTGCGCACTTCCATCATTTTAGATGACTGTTCAGTAGCGATGGATTTATTTGACTTTTTATCTGACATTGTTGTACAATTTTGTTCTTATAAAATTGATCAATTCAACGACGGGTTTATCACATTTTCCCCCATCATTTCCCCGCTATAATTTTTGATTTCGTTGTAGAGCGTATCACGTTCTATCGGCTCTCTTTTCACTTGTTTAATGAGGCTGACGAGTTCGGCGGTGTTCATGGTAGGTGTTTGCTCTTCGCTGCCGGCCATGCTGTATATTTTGGTGGTGTCGTCTATGGTTCCATCCATGTCATTCACGCCAAAGGCCAGGGTCATTTGCGCATTTTGACGACCGAGCATGGGCCAATATGCCTTCAGGTGAGGGAAGTTGTCCATGTACAACCGGGCGATTGCATACATACGCATGTCTTCCACCACGGTGCTTTCATGCACATTGCTCATAGCGTTGTCTTTATTCCTGAATTTTAGAGGAATGAAAGTATTAAAACCACCTGTTTCATCCTGCAGGCTACGTAGGCGGTCCATGTGGTCAACCCGATGCCACCATTGTTCTATGTGGCCGTAAAGCATTGTGGCATTGGTATGCATTCCCAGTGTATGAGCCACCTTATGAATGTGCAGCCATCCATCAGCATCCACCTTGTCTTCACAAATCTGTGTTCGTATTTCAGGATGAAAAATCTCTGCTCCACCACCGGGCAGGGATTGCAAACCTGCATCCTGCATAAGTTTGAGCCCTTCCTCCACACTCACTTTTGCCTTTCGAAACATGTAGTCAAGTTCCACAGGTGTAAATCCTTTTACATGCAAATCCGGCCTGTGTTCCTTAATTCCTTTGATGACATTGATAAAGAAATTCAAATCCATTTTTGGGTGAACGCCGCCGACAATATGCACTTCGGTCACAGGCTGTCCGTCATATTTTTTCACAATGTCTATCATCTGTTGTGCGGAGAGTTCCCAGCCTTCTTCGCGGTGGGAATAGAGGCGGCTGTAAGAGCAAAAGTTACACGCAAACACACAGATATTGGTTGGTTCAATATGGAAGTTCCGGTTGAAGTAAGTTTTGTCGCCGTGAAGTTGTTCTCTTACAAAATTAGCCAACGCACCAACATAGGAAAGTGAGCCTTTTTCAAAAAGCAAAACGCCGTCATCAAACGAAATTCTTTCTTTAGCTATTACCTTTTCCCCTATCAGTTTCAAATCATTGTCTGTGCAGGATTCTACAAGTGTCTTTACCGCATATTCTTTCATGGGTGCAAAAGTAAAGCAGTATTTAGTAGTTAGTATTGAGTATTAAGACAGGAAGTGGATTATTTACAATTAGCAGACAAGTTTTTTCAAAATTTAGGATAAGTGCTTCCTTCAAATTTTTGATTGCTTCTTTGAATCATTAAAATTTGAAAACTTCAAGTAGTTTGTATTAAGTATTTAGTATTAGGACAGAAACAATAAACCAGTTAACCAATCAACCAATGAACTAATTAGCCACAATTATCTATCTTCCGTTTTAAAACCAAACCCGAATGAGTATTAAGTTTCGTCTGACGATCATGAGTTTTTTCCAGTTTTTTGTATGGGGTGCGTGGCTGATTACGGTTGGCAATTATTGGTTTGGAACCAAGCAATGGAGCGGTCAGCAATTTGGAGCAATTTTTTCAACATTGGGTCTGTCGTCCATCATTATGCCCGCAGTCACAGGCATTATTGCAGACAAATGGATGAATGCTGAAAAGCTATACGGAATTCTTCACATCCTCGGTGGACTTGCTTTGCTTTTTGTGCCACAGGTCAATGATCCAACTACTTTTTATTACGTCATATTTGCAGCCATGTTGTGTTATATGCCCACGATTTCATTGTCCAACTCGGTTGCTTACAACATTCTAAAAAACAATGAGTACGATGTGGTTAAAGTATTCCCGCCCATTCGTGTTTGGGGAACTATCGGTTTCATTGCAGCCATGTGGATTACCAATTTATCGGGAAACAAAGCCTCGGGCAACATGTTTTATATCTCCGCTTTTGCTGCTTTTGCGCTGGGCATTTACTCTTTTACTTTACCCAAATGTCCGCCGCAAAAACTGATTTCTGAAAATGCTACGTTATCACAAAAATTAGGTCTTGATGCTTTTAAATTGTTTGGGACTTATAAAATGGCTTTGTTCTTTTTATTTTCCATGCTACTGGGTGCAGCATTG
Organism: Segetibacter sp.; assembly: GCA_043733905.1. Lineage (GTDB taxonomy): Bacteria > Bacteroidota > Bacteroidia > Chitinophagales > Chitinophagaceae > Segetibacter. The sequence continues at coordinate 33,797 of JAYTGA010000301.1, read as the reverse complement.
CAATTGACCAATATGTACGGCGATGTTTACCTGTCCGAATTTGCAAAAGTGCCTGCCTATGCAGATTCTTTTGTCGTGAAGTATTCAACCATTATTTTGTCCATTTCACAAATTTCTGAGACTTTGTTCATCCTTGCTATTCCCTTTTTCCTGAAAAGGTTTGGTATCAAACAAGTCATGCTCATCTCCATGTTTGCCTGGGTGTTGCGCTTCGCCCTGTTTGGTTTTGGCAACCCGATGGATGGCTTGTGGATGATTATTGCTTCCTGCATTGTTTATGGAATGGCGTTTGACTTCTTCAATATTTCAGGGTCATTGTTTGTTGAAACCACGACCGATTCCAAGATACGGTCAAGTGCACAAGGCTTGTTTATGATGATGTCAAATGGCTTTGGTGCATTTTTCGGAGGCAGAATCAGCGGCCTGGTCATTGACCATTTTTTCACCCACGATGGCAACAGGGACTGGCACAATATCTGGCTCTCGTTTGCAGGCTATGCTTTGGTGATTGCTATTGCATTCGGGATTTTATTCAAGCACAAGCACGATCCGAATGAGTTGGTGACGGTGCAGCATTAGTCAGTCATTTTCTTACAATTTTATCCAGTTTTCGGGAATAAGGTCTTTGGTATCAAGCGGTGCTTTATTAAACCATTTTTGCGGAGCGATGACTATTTTATCCGGTTTGGGATTCAGCCATGCAGCCCACCAGCTAAAGCTGCTGTTGGCAATGATATTGTGGCGGCATTGGGACATGAGGTAGAAGTCTTCAATGGCGGTATTTTGGGAATCTTTTGAAATAACTTTACCCGGCCATTTTTGCCTAAGGTTTTCCTCAACCCACAAGGGATCATCTGAGAAATAATAAATGGAAAAAGGCTTTTCCAGTTTTGACTGCAATAGCAGAAAAGCATTGTTATAATGGCTTGCATCAAGCACTCCATGCCATTCCAAAATAATTGGAAGCCGAAGGTAATCGCCCCTTCTTACATGTACTGCTACACTGTTTTCATTGTTCAATTGATGTCCTAATTCCTTTACTGGTTTAATGACTTTGTCTTTTACCTGGAATGCTTGTCTTACTTCATTTTTATAAGCTGAAAAATATTTTTCACTCTGCCACCCGCCTTTTAATAAAACATCTTTTCGGCTGTTGAGAAAGTTTTTATCAAAGTGATAAAACGGCTCTTTATAAACTTTTCGTTTATGCGGAGGAAGAAGGACGGCGAACTTATTTTTTTTGTAAAACTTATAATCAGCAATTTGATTGTTTGGCGTTATTAAAACTTCACTGACTCCTTCAAAATGATTGAGGTCAAAGTTTCTCGGCACTTCCAGGTAGGGTAATTCCTCCCTGTAAAAAGACATAACATCTAACACAAGTTCGGTATGATGATGGAGTGACAAAGCTTTGGCGGCAGCGTATTGAAACATTTGATTTCCCAGCCCGCCTGTTAATTCTGATATGACCATCTATAATTTATCTTGAAAAAAACAAAAACATTTCACTGCCATTTCGTTCGGTTTTTCTTCGTGTCCACTCGTCTGCTGCCAGCTTTTGGTATTTGTCAAAATAAGATTTTGAAATGAGGGAAGGCAGGGCAAGTGCAGCAAGAAAAATCCTGTCTTTAACTGATTTGTGCCACTTGGTTTTTATGAGCCAATATTTTGAGTAGGGAAATTGCTGTAAGGTCAATGGGAGTAATTTCTTTCTTAAAGCAACTAATTCAATATGTGCTTTTTCATCTCTTGCATCGGAGGGATTGGTTAGTTTTTTTACAAAACGGGGAGAACTTTTTGTTATCCAGTTAACGGCTCCGTCATGTTGATTAGAGTAAAAATCGCTTTTCAAAGAAAACCCAAATTTGCTTTCATAATCTTCAAACTCTTTTGTAGAAAGTCTTCGCAAATGGCCTGGTTCTTCAAAGAAGAAACGATTGCCTTTGTCATGCTCAATGCCATGTTTTTTTAGCTGGCAAATGTGGTGTTCAAAACTGCCTTCATTGCCGCAAGGCAAAATATGAAGTTGGGAAGAAGTTGGTTTCAGGTAAGAACTAATCATTTCAAAAGTTTCGTCCAAATTCTGCACATGCTCTATTACATGATGACTGAATAAAAAGTCGAATTGATTTTTGTATTTGTCCGCATCTTCAGCAGAAAAAAAACTGCATTCTGAAAATTTTTTCCTGGCATTATAAACTGCTATTGTGCTGATTTCTACACCAAACACATCCCACTGGGGAAGCAATTGTTTAAGAATGTTCGTGAAAACACCATTGCCGCATCCAAAATCCAATGCCCTTCCCTTCGCCGGTAAGTTGAGCGATAGGATGACTTCCTTTACTTTTTTCTTTTTATTGTCATCCCATTCTTCCATGTAGCCTTCTTCGTATCTTTTGTCATAAAACTCTACGGCTGTTTCTTTGTCGGTAAGGTTCAAATCGGGCATACAGAAATTAATTATAGTTGAAAGGGCAAAAATAAAGCAATGCTATTTTTGGTTGCATATTATTTCTTGAAAAACTTTATTCAAAATCGTCATTTTATTAAATTTCTTACTATTTTAGTGTTCTTTTTCATAAACAATTTACTTTGCCCTTGATTTCAAGACTACACATATTCCTTTCATTATTCGCCATAGGGGTTTTTTGCTCATTTAATAGCAATGCCCAAAACCATCAATGGTCTTTCAATATTGGTGGTGGTGCCAATGATTTTGGAAATGTTGTTTACACAGATAATAAAGGTTTTGTTTATGTCGTAGGTTACTTTACAGGAAGTAGTGTCGACTTTGATCCTTCCCCAGCAGGTACAGCTTATCTCTCTTCAAATGGTAGCAACAAAGATGGGTATGTTGCCAAATACACAGCCGCAGGGCAGTATGTCTGGGCTTTTAGCATTGGGGGAACCGACCTGGACGATGTGCAAAATGTAACAACCGATGCTGCTGGAAATGTTTATATCACAGGTTACTTTAGGGGACAAGGTGTTGACTTTGATCCTTCAGCTACAGGTTCGGCACTTTTGAACAGCAATGGTGAAGCTGGTGGTGATCCTGGATATGGTGGTGATATTTTTTTGGCAAAATATACAAGTGCTGGCAATTATGTGTGGGCATTTAATGTGGGCGGCTCTCTTTTGGGAGATAACGGAAGGAATATAGGTTGTGATAATAATGGCAATGTATGTATGAGTGGTTACTTTCGTGAGACCCCGGATTTTGATCCTTCTGCTGCGGGTGTTCATACGTTAGATGCCTCTTCAGGTACGCTGTTTGTTGCTAAGTACGATACCAATGGAAATTATTTATGGGCTTTCAACGTAGGTGAAGGCAACGTTGATAATGCACCATTTGGAATGAAAACTGATGCGACCGGAAATATTTACCTCACAGGCTATTTTCAAGGGGTCAATAAAGATTTCGATCCTTCTTCCACTGGCTCTGCTCTACTATCTTCACAGGGCGGCTTCGATGTTTTTGTGGCGAAATATACATCAGCAGGCAACTATGCCTGGGCATTTGCTATTGGTGGCCCTAATGCGGACGTGGGAAGGGATATTGAAATAGACAATGTTGGAAATGTGTATGTGGCTGGCGATTTTGACGGGTCTAACATTGATTTTGATCCGTCTGCTTCCACAGCTAATTTGAGCAGTAACAACAGGGATGTTTTCATTGCCAAATACAACAACAATGGACAGTATCAATGGGCAAAAAGATTTGGCGCTGCAGGTGTTGATATATCATGGAGCGTTGCTTATTCCAAAAGTAATATTTACATCACCGGAAGTTTTCAGGGAACAATGAATTTTAATCCTGGCCCAATCCCCGACAACTTGGTTAGTAGCGGTGGCAATGATTTTTTCATGACTAAATTTGATGTTAACGGAAATTATGTATGCGCATTCAAAGTGGGTGGAACAGACAATGACGATGCTTACACTATTGATGCTGATACATCCGGGTATCTTTATACAACAGGCATTCTCTCATCTTACAACACCGACTTCAACCCCGGCGCAGGAACCAACAACCTCAGCACAAACGGTGCTGCTGATGTCTTTGTAGCCAAATACATTTGGCCCGACAATCCCAAGCCTGCAGGCACTCTCACAGGCAGCACCATCTGCCCCGGGCAGCAGGCCACGCTTACGTTTACGGCCACATCGGGCACAGGCCCGTTCACCATCGAATATAGCAATGGCACCACTGTTTACACCCAAACGAATGTGCAGAGTGGTGTGCCTTTCAATCTTTCGCCAAGCCCAACAGTCACCACCACTTATACCCTCATTTCCATCAGGGATGCAACGGTTTGTCCTTCTACCAATAATGTGGCTGGCATTACCGCAGTTGTCACGGTGTCTGGCGGCGGCAGCACAGATTTTACCTACAAGCAAAGCCCTTGCAGCCCTAAGACAATCCAGTTTTTTGCTACTTCCACCGGTGCTACTTATTCCTGGAACTTTGGCAATGGTACGACCTCAACAGGCAATCCAAATCCAACGGTCACTTACGCAAACTATGGAAATTATACGGTACACCTGGTAGTAGGCAATGGTGGCGGCTGTGCGGATTCTGCCATCAAAACCATTCCTGTTTTTCTTGCACAATCCAACATTGTTTTCAACAAAGACACAGCCGTTTGTCCCGGCACCAAACTGCAACTGGCGACCGACAGCGGCGTAGTCTTTTGCTGGAAGCCTGAAGTAACTATCAGCAACACGGCCATTTCCAATACGACCGTTTCTCCATCCGTAGCCACAACTTATTTTTTGACCTCGCAAATACCCGGCAGCAACCTGGTGGTCAACGGGAATTTTTCCGCAGGCAATAGCGGTTTCACCTCTGATTATGCTGCTGCCAGCCCCAACACAACCGAAGGGCAATATTGGATAGGCACCAACCCTGTCGCATGGAACAGCAGCCTGGGCAACTGCACAGACCACACTTCGGGTACCGGCAATATGCTGCTGGTAAATGGTTCCCCAACTGTCGCCGCCAAATTGTGGTCGCAAACAGTAAATATTGTTCCCAATACCAATTATGCTTTTTCTGTTTGGCTGCAAAGTTTATATTCTGTAAACCCCGCCAGTCTTCGGTTTTCAATCAATGGAAGGGTAATGGGTGACAACATTCTGGCAGGCGCAACAACGTGCCAGTGGAAGCAGTTTTATGTCACCTGGAATTCGGGAAACGTGACTGCTGCCAACCTCTCTATTATCAACAACAACACAATTGTGCAGGGCAACGATTTTGCGATTGATGACATCAGTTTTGCCACAGTTACCATGCGCTACGATTCCCTCAAAGTATCCATTGCTCCCAACCCGCAAATAAAAGGTTTTGGTGACACCACAATTTGCAAAGGCATACCTGTGCAACTCAATGCCAGCGGTGGAAATGTCTATTCGTGGTCGCCTCTTACAACGCTTTCCAATGGTGTCATTGCCAATCCCATTGCCAACCCTACTGTCTCTACCGATTACATTGTTTCAGGCTATCTGCAGCCCGGCTGCGTAGGCCACGACACTGTCCGCATTATTATTTTGCCTTCACCTTCGGTAAATGTTACGCCGTCTGCCTCAGCCTGCGCCGGAGCCCCTTTTCAGTTGAATGCAAGCGGCGGTTCGGTGTATAGCTGGACACCTTCCACCGGCCTCAACTCTGATAACATTTCCAATCCTGTTGACACGTCTTGGTTCTCCATCACTCACTATGTCACTGTCACCTCTTCTCAAGGGTGTAAGGCGGTAGATTCCGTTTCCATTATCCGTGTGCCAAAGCCCCAAGTATCCACCCGGCCCGACACCAGTTTTTGCAAAGGCGGCTCGGTCATTTTAAACACAAGTATCTCCAACCAAACAGGCTTTTCATGGAGCCCGGCAACAGGGCTTTCCAATGCAAACACACTGAACCCTTCGGCTTCGCCAAATGACACGACACAATACATCATCACAGCCACAAACGGCACATGTGTCACGAAGGATACTGTCATTGTCAATGTGAAACCAAAACCAATTGTGACACTCAACAATGACACAGCATTTTGCAAAGGAATTTCACTGTCGCTAAATGCCACCGGCGGCGGCACTTATCAATGGTTTCCCACCACAGGATTGTCTTCTTCAGGAGTTTACAATCCTGTTGCAACGGCAGATACAACTACGACCTATTTTGTAACAGTCACCGGCAGCAATGGCTGTTCCAGCAAGGATTCTGTGAAAATTACCATTTATCAAAAGCCGAAAATACTGACCCGCCCCGACACCAGTTTCTGCAAAGGAGGTTCGGTCATTTTAAACACAAGCATTACCAACCAAACAGGCTTTTCATGGAGCCCCACGACAGGTATGTCCAATGCAAACACATTGAATCCTTCGGCTTCGCCAAATGATACGACACAATACATCATCACAGCCACAAACGGAACTTGTGTTACTAAGGATACTGTCATGGTCAATGTGAAACCCAGACCTCTTGTCACACTCAATAATGATACTGCATTTTGCAAAGGAATTTCCTTGCAACTTACTGCCACAGGCGGCGGCACTTATCAGTGGACACCATCCACAGGGTTGTCTTCTTCGGGAGTTTATAATCCGGTTGCAACGGCTGATACAACCACAACCTATTTTGTAACAGTCACAGGCAGCAATGGTTGTGCCAGTAAGGATTCTGTGAAGATTACGATTTATCAAAAGCCAAAAATACTAACCCGCCCCGATACCAGTTTTTGCAAAGGAGGTTCGGTCATTTTAAATACAAGCATCACCAATCAAACAGGCTTTTCATGGAGTCCGGCAACAGGGCTTTCCAATGCAAATACACTGAACCCTTCGGCTTCGCCAAATGACACGACACAATACATCATCACTGCTACAAATGGAACTTGTGTCACTAAGGATACTGTCGTCGTCAATGTGAAGCCTAAACCAGTTGTTACACTCAACAAAGACACTGCATTTTGCAAAGGAATTTCTCTGCAACTGAATGCCACAGGCGGCGGTACTTATCAGTGGACACCATCCACGGGTTTGTCTTCTTCGGGAGTGTATAATCCTGTTGCAACTGCAGATACAACTACGACCTATTTTGTAACAGTCACCGGCAGCAACGGCTGTGCCAGCAAGGATTCTGTGAAGATGACTATTTATCCGCTACCATTTGTCAGGACAATTCCCAACGATTCTTTTTGCAAAGGCTCTTCATTGATTTTGTCCACATCTGCATCACCCGGTGCCTCTTATAGTTGGTTTCCAAAAACCGGTCTCAATGATTCTACTTTGCAAAATCCGGCAGCAAATCCATTGGTACAGACCCAATACATTGTGACTGTGAAAACAGCTAAAAACTGTGTGGCGAAAGATACCGTAACCGTTACTCCGCTTGCTTTACCAATTATCAGCCGAACTGCCGATACCAGTATTTGCAAAGGTGCAAAAGCCAATTTGTATGCTTCCGGCGGCGTCAGTTATTTATGGATTCCTGCTACCGGTTTGTCTGACCCACACATCAGCAATCCTGTTTCATCCAGCGATACGGACATGCTCTACAAAGTCTGGGTGACTGACAAATTTGGATGTAAAAACCTTGACTCTGTAAAGCTGATTGTTCATCCGCCATTGCGAGGCTTTGGTTTGACCCCGGCTTTTACCAAAATCTGCCACAGCGATACACTGGTTCTTGCTGCCTCTGGTGCAGACTTTTATCAGTGGATTAGCGGCACCAATATTCTGTCACCTGACAGTGCAAAGACTTACATCGTTCCTTCCACATCAGGCACATACCAGGTGAGGGTGACCGATACCGTTTGCCACATTGTTGACACACTCATGTCCACAGTCGTCATAAGTGCGCCACCTGCTGTTGTTGTCAAAAAATCGAACGACATAGACTGTAAATTTTCCAATGCACAGTTGCAGGCATCCGGCGGAATCATTTACCGCTGGACTCCGCCAACAGGGTTGAGCGACACGGCTTCTCAAAATCCTGTGGCATCCCCCACAGTCTCCACCAACTACACGGTGAATGTGATGGACAGCAGCGGATGCACCAACATGCAAAGTGTGAAAGTGTATGTGAACTACGGCCTTAACACCAGCGCACACCAGGTTCCTGATGCCTTTACGCCAAATGGAGATGGTCTCAATGATTGCTTTGGTCTCAAAACCTGGGGCAGCCTTGAGCAGCTTGATTTTTCTATTTACAACCGCTGGGGACAAGTGGTATTTCACACAGCCAATGAAACAGATTGTTGGGATGGAAAGCTAAATGGGATTCAACAGCAAACAGGTGCTTTTGTTTACATCATCAGGGCAAAAGCAGTTTGTGGCGGCGATATTTTTAAGAAAGGAACTGTGTTGTTGATTAGGTAGTTTGGTGGAGATTTTTTCGGAAAAATGATTGCTCCTGCTTGAAAGTAAGTCTAAATGCCGACACCATTTCCCCCAGCCATCCGCTAACTTTGAATCCGCAAGAAAACACCTAACGTGGCCCGACTTCTTTATTCGCTCTTTATTCGTCTTTATCCTTTATTCGTCTGGCTGCTTTCCCCTTTCAACGAAAAAGCCCGGCTGTGGCGGCTTGGCAGAAAAAATATTCTTCAAAAAATAAAGAAAACCATTTCCGCCGGAGGCGGGGGGAAAATCATTTGGATGCACTGTTCTTCGCTGGGTGAGTTTGAGCAGGGCAGACCTGTGATTGAACAACTGAAAAAAATGTATCCCTGTCATAAAATATTTCTGACTTTTTTTTCCCCTTCGGGATATGAGGTGCGGAAAGATTATCCTCTTGCGAACCATGTTTTTTACCTGCCGATGGACAGTGCCAAAAATGCTACGTCTTTCTTTGACATCGTTCAACCTTCGCTCATCATTCATGTGAAGTATGAGTTCTGGCATTTTTATTTGGCGGAAGCCAAAAAAAGAAAAATTCCCTTGCTGCTGCTGTCCGCTGCTTTCAGAAAAGACCAACCCTTTTTTCAGTGGTATGGCGGGTTTCACCGTGCAATGTTGCGCTGCTTCACTCATTTATTTGTGCAGGACAAAGGTTCGGTTGCCCTGCTTTCATCCATCGGTTGCAACAATGTGTCGGTGAGCGGCGACACCCGTTTTGACAGGGTGATTGAACTGGCGAATGAAGCGAACAATTATCCGCTGATTGAGGCATTTTGCGGCACTCATGCTGTGGTGGTGGCAGGCAGCACATGGAGCGATGATGACAAAGAACTGGACCATTTCGCCAACACAAAAACTGATGTTCGTTTCATTGTTGCGCCACACAATATTGGTAAGGATAGATTGCAGGAATGCCTGCGATTGTACAAACATTCGTTCTTGTTTTCTTCGCTGTCGCAAAACACATTTCCCGAAGGGAAAAACACAGTCATCATAGACAACGTGGGCATGTTGAGCAGCTTGTATCGCTATGCAACTGTGTGCTATGTGGGTGGCGGCTTTGGCGCCGATGGCGTTCACAATGTGCTGGAGGCTGCGGTCTATGGAAAGCCTGTTGTTTTTGGCCCCGAATACGACAAATATATGGAGGCTGTGGAGCTGATAGAAAACGATGGTGCAGTAAGTATTACCAATGCTTTGGAACTTGAAAAAACATTGGACAAACTGCTTGTTCAGGATGAAAATTATCACCTGAAAAGTAAGGCTGCAAAAGACTATGTTTTGAGTAAACAAGGAGCTACAACTGCCGTTATTCGCTACATTCAGGAGAACCGCCTCTTAACCACCTGATCAAAAATTTTGACCAGTTCCAGTGTGGTGTCCCAGCCAAGTTTTACCTTCAGTTCACGCTGCATCCAGAATTCTGCCTCTGCAAAAATGTGGAAGCCATTAATGGTTTTGATAGACCGTTCATACATCGTTTCATCGCCGCGAAACAGCTCCTGTATGAAACGGTGGCGGTCGTTGATGCTGATGGCTTTTTTCAGGTCTTTCACAGGCGTGTCCACCAGCTTTGTTGCCAGTTCATTGGTCTCCTGTTTCAGCGAGTCATTGAGCGAAGCGGCATGGTCAGATACCATGACATCGTTCAGTTCAAACACTATTTTTTCCTGGTGGGCAAGGGTGGGTATCTCCATCATGGGGTCAACTGTCCAGGGCATTGAATGTTCCCCCTGGTCTGCAAATAAACGCTGCCAGGGCTTGTCTTCTGCAAAGTGCGGAATTGGCTCAGGGCCTGGCTTTGGAAGCGGCTCGGGCTCCGGTTCGGGAACTGTTACAGGTTCGCTTTCAGACAGTTTTTCTATTATGATTTCAGGTGTGGGTTCTGGCTCTGCAACAGGTTTGGATTCCTCAGCAGGTTCGGGTTCTGTTATAGTTTCAACAATTTCTTCGACGAGCTCAGGCTCTTGTTGTGGCTCGGTAACAGGTGCCGGAACATCTGTTTGCACAGGTTCTGCTGCGGCAGTGATTATCTGCGGCAAAGAAATATTGTAGGGCATCATGACCGCTACTTTTTTCGATTCTTTGCTATTAGTCTGTTGGCATTGCAACAGCAATTCACTTTGAAGCAATTGCGCTGTTACCAGCATCTGATGCACATTGGCTTGCTCCGTTAGCTGCTCTTGCAGTCTGTTGATTAAAACACCCGCTCTTTCCATCGGAAAATATACTTTTGGGGATTAGAAGTCGTTACAAAGGGTTAAAATTACTAAACTCTTTCCTTACAATTATAAGTTACACAAGAATGTTTATAGAACCGATGATAAACGGCGGTCGCCGTGGGTGGATAGAAGTCATTTGCGGCAGCATGTTTAGCGGCAAAACCGAGGAATTGATTCGCAGGCTGAAGAGAGCAAAAATAGCCAACCTGAAAGTTGAAATTTTTAAACCCGCCATTGATATACGCTACGACGAAGTAGCCGTGGTAAGCCACGATGCCAACTCCATTCAAAGCACACCGATAGACAATTCGCAGACCATTTTGCTAATGGCAAACGATGTGGACATTGTAGGCATTGACGAAGCCCAGTTTTTTGACGATGAAATCATGAATGTCTGCGAAACCCTTGCCCTGAAAGGCATACGGGTCATTGTGGCCGGGCTCGACATGGATTTTAAAGGCCGCCCATTCGGGCAAATGCCTAAGCTGCTTGCCATTGCCGATTTTATCACAAAGCTGCACGCCATCTGTGTTTGCTGCGGCAACCTTGCCAACATTTCCTACCGCAAAACCGCAGAGGAAGGGCAGGTGCTGCTGGGCGAAACCGACATTTATGAACCACGCTGCAGGAAGTGTTATTCGGAAGGGAGTGAGGCGAAAAATATGATACATCCAGAGGCGGGTAATTCTATCAAAACTTAATTTCGAGAATAAATATTGATTATTCAAAGAGTTCTGCTACATAATCAATGATGACATTACTATTTATAAGGTAGCTTATTTGTTACTTATTTATTGCATATTTTTTACATTCCTTTATTCATAATGTCCTAAAACAGAATGAATAACTACAGTGCTTTCAAAAACTTAATATACCAATCTATGTTCCTGATTTATTCTTCGGGACCAGTAACCGACAAGGTCATATTTTAGCGGTTCAGGCTTTCCACTACCTTCAAAAGGGTGTTCAATAAGTTCGTTCAATAACACCAATAATTTTTTGAGAATGGCTTTATTTCCTGACTTTTTATGAAAATCAATATCGCTGGTAGCTTGTTTTGAAAAGTCTAAATGGTAAGACTTTACAGGCCTAAAAAGTTTTGCAGGTCATTTTTCTCAACACGAATAAAATGACCTTGTTCAACCTCTTGTTTACTTTTTTTGATTTTAGCAACAAAATCCGGGTTATACAAATTGTCGTTGGTAGCTACTTCAAATTTTATTTTGAGAGCTTTAATAAAAGCCTTCAAAGCACCTGCTTGTTCGGTAGTGGGATGAACTATAAAAATATTTTCCGTTTTCATTTCACTACAAATTTATAGATTTCCGCTGTTGGTAAACATTTTCATCAATAACTTTTTGATGCGGTTATTCTTAGGTGCAGAGAAATACTCCATCGGCAAAGCCGGAATTTGGTAGAACTTAAATACAAGAATGATTGAATCATCACTTCATCGAATACAATGGCCCGTCAGGATGTTTTGGATTATAATCCAGTTTATTTTCAGCAGGAATCACCACTAAATCCATCAGTTCCATTGGCACGGCACCGATAAGGGGTTCTTCATTTTCGGGCAATACAAATGCATCTGTAATGCAATCCCTATCCCTGAATTTTAGCCTGACCGGGCCTGCAACATCCAATCGCCTTTTGGTGCCATCGGCCAGGGAAATGTCTAGTTGCTGTCTTACTTTTAGCCCAAGTTGTTGCCTGATATTTTCATTGATAGATAGACGGATAGCTCCGGAATCTGCCATTGCATTGATGGTCATTTGCCTGATTTTTTCTTTCGGAAAATAACCGTTTTCACACAAAGATTCATCGGCAAAGTTGAACAATTCTATATCTGCGTAAACTAAACCCATAAGAGATTTTTTGTAAAAATAAGATATTCGCAGAATTGCCTTTGGTTAAAATAGCATCAAAGCTCTTTTTTCATTTACAAAAAATTACTTTTGCATTTAACCCGCCGTAGTGTGGGTTTCCAAACAAAGGAATGAAAATACCGCCTGCAAACAAATTTCCCCATTTGAAACCCCATAACCCCATCCTCACTCTTTTCAAAAAAGACCTCCTGCTTGAGGTAAGGCAGCAATATAGCTTTTACGGGATAATGCTCTATGTTTCTTCTACCATTTTTGTGCTGTACCTGGCCATGGGCAGGCCGGAAAATGAAGTATGGAACGGACTGTTTTGGATGATACAATTGTTTGTTTGTGTCAACGCTGTTGCCAAAAGTTTTTTGCAGGAAAGCAAGGGGCGGATGCTTTATTTCTACTCCATTGCCGGCCCACGGGATTATATTTTGTCCAAACTGCTGTTTAATGCCGTTCTCATGTTGGTCATGAGCATCACAAGCCTGTTGCTGTTCATGCTGTTGATGGGCAACCCGCTCATGCAGCCGATGCAGTTTATCAGCCTTGCCATGCTGGGCGGCATCAGCATTAGCCTTGTCTTTACTTTCCTGGCTGCCATTGCCGCCAAGGCGCAGCAGCAGGCTGCACTCATGGCCATTTTAGGCTTCCCCATCATCATTCCACAATTGCTTTTGCTCATGAAAATTGCCACCATTTCCTTTTCATCTGTCATCCAGGCGGGTTTGGGGCAAATGGTTTGGCTGCTCATTGGCCTTGATGCAATGGTGGTGGTGCTTTCCATCATTCTTTTCCCGTTTTTGTGGCGGGATTAAAATGGTGATTTTGTACGCCGTTTTAGTGGCCTACAGTTTAATTGAGAGTTGTAATTGTCCGCCGAAACCAAGTTCAACAATTTTTTGCAATGTCGAAATACGGACGTCTTTGATGTTATTCTCAACCCTTGAAATGTATGCCTTGTTTGTACCACACTTGTCTGCAAGTTGCTCCTGTGTCAAACCCTGTTCAAGTCTTGCTTCCTGAATTAAAGCACCAAGTTTAAATGCTTCAAATCCCTTGTCTAACTTGTCTCTTTTGGCAGAACCAATTTTGCCGTATTGTTCATCCTTAAATTCTGCAAGGGTTTTAATGTTTTTATTTGTTTTCATAATACTCGGTTTTAATTTTTAAAGCCTTTTCAATTTCCTGTTTTGGTGTCTTTTGGGTTTTCTTCTGAAAGCCGTTTGCAAGAACAACCAAACTTCCCTCATCAAAAAAGCAAAATATCCTAAAAATGTCGTTGCCGCTTTGAACCCTTATTTCAAACAGTTTGTCTGTTCCCTCTAAATGTTTGAGATAAGTTTCAGGAACTTTGTCAATGAGTTCAATTAAATCAAAAGTCCAAACTATTTTGTCTTTTACCTTTTGGCGTTGTTTTACAAAGAAGTCGGCAAAGTAGTTTTTGTAAAATATTATTGTCCGTATTTTTTGATTTGTTTCCAAGTGTCAAAAATACAAAAGTTGTCCAAATGTACAACAGGGTTTGTTTTTTATTTTCAATATACAAGTCCCAACGACAAACGAAAAACAAGTAACGAGAAACATATTTCCCCCTAATTTTGCCACTTTATTTTTTATGGGAAATGAGAAGTTTTATAATCGCTTTGCATTTTCTCCGAAATCAAGCAAAACGTGATTAAAAAAGCCTGGTGGAAAATAGCATCCGCCCTTTTATTATTCTACACTTTCTCCGCAGGGTTCATGATTAAAGTGCCACATGTTGGCAACCTGTATGGCTCCATCCGTAACCTGTTTTTTCATGTGCCTATGTGGTTTGCCATGATGATACTGCTCATTACTTCGGTAGTCTATGCTGTACTCCATCTTCGCCGCCCAACAGTTCATTCTGATATCTACTCCAGGGAATATGCCAAAACAGGTATTGTCTTCGGCACTCTTGGCCTCATTACAGGTGCCATTTGGGCCAACTACACCTGGGGCGAGCCTTGGAGCAACGACCCTAAGCAGTTGCTGGCCGCCATTGCATTGCTTATTTATGCCGCTTATTTTATTTTAAGAAATTCAATACCAGATATGGACAAACGTGCAAGAATTTCTGCCGTTTACAATGTCTTTGCCTGCGCCATGCTTTTTCCCACACTCTGGATCATTCCGCGAATGGTGGAGAGTCTGCACCCCGGCGGGCAGGGTGTGGAAGGAAACCCCGGTTTTCAAGGCAAATCGCTGGACGGTACAATGCGCATGGTGTTTTGGCCTGCCGTGCTTGGGTGGACATTGCTTGGCGTGTGGATAACGACTTTAAGAATAAGATTGGAACTACTGAAAGAAAAACAATTAGAGAATGGCTTATCATAAAAAAATATTGGTGTTTGTCACTGCCTTGTTTTCGCAGATTTGTGTGTTTGCACAAACAATGAGTTTAACAGGCACAGACAGTAATCAAGGCTTGATGCGGAGTGAAGGGAAAGTGTATGTGGCAATGGCCGTAGCATTAACAATTTTAGCAGGTTTAATTTTGTTTGTGTGGCGGCTCGACAGAAAGATTAGTAAACTGGAAAAACAAGAAAATTTATAAAAAATTGCTTAACTCTGCCCCGTAAAATAATCATTCGAAAAGAATAATTATTGATCATTTTTGCAACCGGATACAACGATCACTTCCATTCATGAAATCTTTAAAATTCAAAACAAAATGAGTACTGAGAACTACAGTTTCTTTGACAGCGTTACAAAAAGCTTTGATAAAGCTGCCAAATTTACCCAATGGGATCCGGGAATCCTGGAACAAATTAAAGCATGTAACAGCATTTACAGCATGAAGTTTCCTGTGAAAATAGGTGACAATATAGAGGTGATAGAAGCCTACCGTGTGCAGCACAGCCACCACAAAACACCCTGCAAAGGTGGCATCCGTTTCAGCATGGGTGTCAATCAGGATGAAGTAATGGCGCTGGCTGCATTAATGACTTATAAATGTGCCATTGTCAATGTGCCTTTCGGCGGGGGCAAAGGAGGAATCAAAATCGACCCCAAAAAATATTCTGCTTACGATCTTGAAAAAATAACCCGTCGTTACACGGCTGAATTAATTAAGAAAAATTTCATTGGCCCGGGTACTGATGTTCCTGCGCCAGATTATGGAACTGGCGCAAGGGAAATGGCGTGGATACTGGACACCTATGTGGCCATGCACCCCGGTGAAATTGATGCAGCGGCATGTGTAACTGGTAAACCCATTTCTCAGGGTGGAGTCAGGGGCAGAACAGAAGCCACAGGCATGGGCGTTTTCTTTGGCATCAGGGAAATATGCAACATGGAAAAACAAATGACTAAACTGGGCTTGTCATTAGGAATTGCCAATAAAACTGTAGTGGTTCAGGGGCTTGGAAATGTGGGCTATTACTCAGCAAAGTTTTTCCGCGAAGGCGGTGCTAAAGTTGTCTGCATTGCTGAGTGGGAAGGTGCTGTTTACAACGAAAATGGCCTGAACGAACAAGAGGTTTTTGAACATAGAAAGTCAACAGGCACGATTCTTAATTTTCCCGGTTCTACCAACCTTGTTCAAACAAGTGACGCATTGGAACTGCCTTGCGACATCCTGATTCCGGCGGCGTTGGAAAACGTGATTAACGGGCAGAACGCACCAAGGGTGAAAGCAAAAATAATAGGCGAGGCCGCCAATGGTCCTCTGACCCCGGAAGCTGATGACGTATTGAACGCAAAAGGAGTGCTGGTGGTTCCCGACATGTTTCTGAATGCCGGAGGTGTAACAGTCAGTTATTTTGAGTGGCTGAAAAACCTGAGCCATGTACGATATGGCCGTGTCGAAAAGCGTTTTACAGAAAACATGAACAAACACATTATTGACTCATTAGAGACCCTCACAGGCAAGGAAATGGACCCTGCGGAGAAACGTTTCATTGAGCATGGTGCTGATGAAGTAGATCTCATTCACAGCGGACTGGAAGAAACCATGATCAGCTCCACCCGTGAAATCATGGAGTTGTGGGAAAGCACACCCGAAATACCAGACATGAGAACGGCTGCCTATGTTTCAGCCATCAACAAGGTGGCGACAAGCTATGCTGAACTGGGAATTTTTCCTTAAAATCTCCACACACACATTTTATATTTCTATCGCCCACTTGTCTGTTAAAAGATAAGTGGGTTTTTTGTTTGTCCATTACTTAGTCCATATCTTACATGTTCAATAAACCAAACACTTCTTCATGAAAAAACACTTTTGCCCACTCAGCGGCTTCATTTTCACTTATCAATACAAACGGGGCTACCTTGTTATCAAAATCAATTAGCAGCAATAAGCCTATGCACATAGACACAAGGCATTTAGCCTCAGGCATGTATCTGCTAAGTGTAATAGGAAGTAACGGAACAATTTATAAGACTAAAGTAATTAAAATTAATTAACACAAAAAAGGAGGCTGCAAGTGATTTGCAATCTCCTTTTTTTAAACTATTGACTATGCAAAAGCTGGCTTTGATACCATTGTTATTATTTATTTTTATTTCTTCATTCAGCCAATCTATTACCGTACAATTTGATAATTTACCAATTAACTCTACAGGTACTCCTTATTATCCTGTTTACGAATATACTTATGGTCAGGCCATTTATCTGGAAAATGACATACAGGGAGGTGGAAAAATTACAGGATTAACATTTTACTATAATGGAATTGGTTTGGATTCAAGAAATGTTACTGTTTATTTGGGAACAACGTGGGTTGATCACATGGATAGTATTAAGTCGTTCAAATCGACAACCTTATTTAAAGTCTTTCAAGGCACCATTACAAATTATGCAACACCGGGGAATGTAATGATTACATTGGACTCAGCATATTCGTATAATGATAGCAATCTTGTAATAGCCATCAATGAAACAACTCCTGGAAATGATACTTCCCTGTCAGACCACTTTTTGGGTTATTATCCAGGTATTCATAATAGAGGTTTAACCTGGGCAACAAGTGGAGTGCCTTGGGATTTATACTATTTTGACATGGGGCAATTTTCAACATATGGAGGCGGCGTACCCAAAGTTACCTTACATGGGCTTACCCGTTTCCCCTGCCAGTCGCCAAAGTATGTACATTTTGACAGGATTGTTCATGACGGAGCCAGAATTAACTGGTCACCACCAGATTCCGGGACTACGCCAACGGGCTATGATATTTATTATTCTACAAGTCGTTATAAACCATCATCTGCTATTAGCACACCTTACACTACAGTCGATAGCTTTTATATATTTACAGGACTGGCTTCGTCAACGTGGTACTATGCCTGGGTTCGTAGCCGCTCGGCTACATGTACCAGTGTTTGGACGGTGGTGGATTCATTTAAAACAACATGTAGCCCTGCTTTGGCTCCTACATTAGTCGAACCTTTTAAAAAGCCATTTCCCCCCAATTGCTGGGAGAGGGCATTTGGAAAGTTAGCCAACCCAACTAAGTTTCTCAATTTTGGCCCCAATCCTTATCATTACTGGCAAGGCGCTCCTTACCGCGATGTTGCAGGCACCGACTCAGCAGCCAAGGCATTTATTAGAACAGATACCCTTCGCCACTGGCTCATCAGCCCACCTTATGACCTGGGTTCAGCAGGCAACAAAAGCCTGGAGTTTGATGCAGCATTCACCAAAAACGGCAGCCCTTCCCAACAAGGTTATTTTGATGCTGATGACAAGTTTGTTGTTATTATTTCAACTGATGAAGGGATAACTTGGAGTAGTGCTAATACACTTCGTGCATGGACTTCACCACAAATCATTTCAAGTGCCGGTGTTCATTATATCTTGCCTTTAAGTGCTTATACAGGTCTTGTACGAATTGGCTTTTATATTGAGTCCACATCGGGTAATCCTGCCGGAAGCAACATTCCTACATTATTCATAGACAATGTGAAAGTTTCGGAAAGTTTACCTGTGACGTTGCTGGAATTCAGCGGTACTAAAGAGAGTTTGGCAAACCTGCTTCAATGGCGCACCGCTACCGAGCAAAGCAACCGTGGCTTTGAGTTGCAAAAATCAGCCAATGGTATTGATTTTAGCAGCATCGCATTTGTGCCAACTAAAGCCGGTTCCGGCGGCAACAGCACTGCCTTATTAAGCTATAGTTATAGCGATACAAAACCTTTTACTGGCAACAATTACTACCGTCTTAAACAAATAGACTTTGATGGCAAAGCAACCCTAAGCAATGTTGTTTTAGTAAAAGGAAGTCGTGGCAATGAGTTAATGCTATCAGCCATTTACCCAAACCCTACGTCTAAAACATTGCATGTTGTCATTAATGCACCAACACCCCAAACTGCTCAATTGCTGATAACCGACCTGGCAGGCAGGTCTGTGAGGCAGCAAACCATTAACCTGCAATCAGGCGACAACAATTTGGATGTGAATGTGTCCACTTTGGCTAAAGGTGTTTATATTCTGAAAGTGATATGTGGCGATGGTTGTGAAGCTGCTGTGAGTAAGTTTGTGAAGGAATAGTATTTAGATATTAGTATTTAGATGTTAGACAAATACCTTTTCTTTAATTGGTGGTTTGTTGTTCTTTTCAATTTTTAGGTCTTGCTTTTTCACTTTTGTTTTTTAGTACAAGGCAGTTCATGAAAAATACGTCATAGTGTATGAGGAGTGTATGGCGAGTGTATGGGAAGAGTATAGCGGGTGTATGGGAAAAGTATGGGTAACGTATCACACATGTATATCTACTCCCTATCTAAAGTATGGTTAAGGTATCAGGCAGTTATTTATAGAACCGGGTAAAACATGAATTGGGTATAAAGGCATGAGGCGTTTTCCTTAAAATTTTGTAAAAATCCTACAGCTTGATAAAACTCTTCTCAAAATTTGGGGAGAGTTTTATTTTTATTCCGAAAAAAAATTTTATTTTCACATCTTGTTTCTTTACTTCCTAAAAAATTGACATCATAGAAGAGAAATTCTACGCTTTTGTTACAGGCTTTGCGGGTTTAAATGTTTTCTGACGATTGCTGGTAACGCTTAGTTGCACAGTTATTTCAGGAAATCTTTTATATTCGCCGTGTAGTTTGTTTTTCCATTTCATAATAATTACCACTTTTTATCGTTTATTTACGAGTTAAACTGTTTCAGATGCTAAAAGTAATGCGTTTTAGAAATTATATCCTTGTCTTGGGAATGTTAGCATTGGCTGCTTCCTGTAAGCCTAAAAAGCCAAAGTCCGACATGACAGGCTGGAATTATAATGACAAAAACATGGGTGGCTATAACACAGCCAAGGCCAAAAATGTGAAGACCGGACCCGGACTTGTGTTTGTGCAGGGTGGTACCTTTACCATGGGTGCAACCACAGAAGATGTGATGGGCGATTGGAACAACATTCCAAAGCGGATCACCGTCAACTCATTTTTTATTGACAAAACAGAAGTCGCCAACATTCACTACCGGGAATATATTCACTGGATTGAGAGCGTGTTTCCCGACAACGAGGCCGTGGTGCAGGGTTCCAAGCCAGACACACTTGTGTGGCGTAGCGAATTGGCTTACAACGAGCCTTATGTGGAATATTATTTCCGTCACCCTTCTTACAATTTTTACCCTGTGGTGGGTGTCACCTGGAAACAGGCACATGACTTCAGCGAGTGGCGAACAGACCGTGTGAACGAAGGAGAATTAATTACTGCTGGCTACCAGAAACAAACAGTTATTAAAACAGAAATGGCTGGTGGTGCGCAAGAAAACTTTAACACTAAAGCCTACCTGATGGGTGAGTACCAGGGTGTGCCGGGCAAACCTAAAAAGAATGCTTTGAAAGATGCCCAGGGTCGTCCACGTAACAAGGTCAACTTTGATGATGGAATATTATTACCGGGCTATCGCCTGCCAACCGAGGCAGAGTGGGAGTATGCAGCTTTAGGCTATATCAATCAAAACCCGCAAAGACGAAAAAGCGAAAAGAAACGTGGGGAAGAAAATGAAACCAACCGCCAGATTTATTCCTGGAACAACGATGGATATGACAACATGAGAGCCACACGCCGTGGAAACTGGCAGGGAGCTTTTCTAGCTAACTTTAAAAGAGGTAGCGGTGACAACATGGGAGTTGCCGGTGGTTTGAATGACCGTTCCGCCATACCTGCTGAAGTGACTGCATTTTTCCCCAATGGTTTTGGCGTTTATAACATGAGCGGAAATGTGAGTGAGTGGGTTGCAGAC
Source organism: Segetibacter sp. (assembly GCA_043733905.1). Taxonomy (GTDB): domain Bacteria; phylum Bacteroidota; class Bacteroidia; order Chitinophagales; family Chitinophagaceae; genus Segetibacter. Next base: position 13,077 of record JAYTGA010000301.1, on the reverse strand, counting down.
GTTTATCGTCCACTAACCAATATTGATGCAGACGATTTCAACCCATTTAGGGGTAACAGGTTCCAAAGGGCACAAACTGAATTGGGTGCCGGCAACATGAGAGATAGTCTTGGCAAAATAAAAATGATTGATGAAAAAGATTCCTTGTTGCGGACACGCAGAAATTACCAGAGATCGTATGCTGTTAACTACATGGATGGCGACACTTTGAGTAACTCAGGATATAGCTACGGGGTTACATCATTAATATCGGACCAGTCAAGGGTGATTAAAGGTGGTAGCTGGAATGACAGACCTTACTTTCTAAGCCCCGGCACACGTCGCTTTATGGAAGAAGATCAAAGCAGCAGCACAGTTGGATTTCGTTGCGCAATGATTGCCCCAGGTTCTCCTGAAGGCAATGGCCGTAAGACTGGTAACTTCTTCCCGCCCCGCAGGCAGAAGAAAAAATAACAATTAAGATAAGGAAAAGGTAAATAGAAAAAAGAGCCATCCGATTCATTTTGGGTGGCTTTTTTAATAGGTTAATTCGTTAATTGGTTAATTAGTTAATTGGTTTATTGGTGTTTGTCATTGTCAAATTGAGCTATTAAGCCAATTTCAAATTTAGATTCTTTCATTAGCACATTAGCAGATTAGCACATTAGCTAATTTTCATTGAGCTATTTTCAAATTAAATTCTTCCATTAGCAAATTAGCACATTAGCACATTAGCTAATTGGCACATTGCCTTACATTTGCAACAATGCCCAACCCATAAAAAATGGAGGAAATAAAAGGAAAGCTAATAGCCATCGGAGGTGCTGAAGACAAAGGCTCCGATACGGAAAAGGTTCTCGCAATCAAGCATAATCTTAACTTTTTTGAGTTAGGTATTCTAAGGCGGATTGTAGAAGAAGCAGGTGGAGTCAGCGCAAAGATTGAAGTCATTACAACTGCTTCCATGATTCCTTTTGAGGTGGGTAACAATTACCTTGAAGCCTTTGGCCGCATTGGATGTACCAATATAGATGTCATGCACATCCGGACAAGGGAAGACGTGAACGATGAAGAATTTATAGAAAGAATAAAGACTTGCGATGCGGTCATGTTTTCCGGAGGCAACCAGTTTAGACTTACATCTATCTTTGGTGGAACAAAATTTTTACGCATCATACATGACCGTTACCGTCACGAAAATTTTGTGGTGGCCGGCACTTCGGCAGGAGCTATGGCCATGAGCCGCACCATGATTTATGAAGGGGATGCCAGCAAGGCCCATTTGAAAGGCGAAGTAAAAATTTCGACAGGTCTCGCCTTTATGGACAATGTTATTTTTGATTCTCATTTTGAAAAGAGGGGACGTTTTGGCCGCCTCGCTCAGGTGGTGGGTGGCAACCCATCGTGCATAGGCATTGGGCTGGGTGAGGACACAGGAATGTTGATCACCAATGGAAATAATATGGAAGCCATTGGCAGCGGGCTGGTGGTCATTATTGATGGACACGACATACGTCATTGCAACATTGCAGACATTCCCGAAGGAAACCCGATGAGTGTAGAAAACATCATCGTTCATTTGTGTGCCAAAGGAAATGGCTTCATTGTCAATGAAAGAAAATTTGTTGAAAAAATGGCGAATGAAACAACTCCGTTAATGCAAGATTGGGAATAAAACCCCAGTGATCTCTTCAATTTTTATGTCTGAATTTTTATCATTTTCATTTATTATTTCAAAAAAAACAATCAACTAAAGTGGTTGACTTTTTTGAAATAATCACTTTTTGACTTTCTCCCATGTCACTTACTATAAAACTTGTTTTGTTTGCGGCATTTATTTTCTTTATGCTCATTATGTCTGCCAGCTATCGCAAAAGAAAAAAGAAAATTATCTTTTTTGGCGACTCAATTACAGAAGCCGGAGCCTTGTTTGGTGGCTACATACAGCGCATTGCCACATACATGCAAAATGAAGACATTGCTGTTAAATATGACTTGGTTGGTATGGGCAAAGCAGGCAATAAAGTCTTGGATTTGCTAATAAGAATGGATAAGGATATCCTGGAAAGAGGCGCAGACCTGGTGCTTATTTTTATAGGTATCAACGATGTGTGGCAGAAGTATCAGAATGGTGCCGGCACAGGTGAAAAGCAATTTATCGAAGCATATAGATCTATACTTGAAAAATTGAGATCTGCTGAAATAAAATTCATCTTGTGTACGCCAACGGTGATTGGTGAAAAAATATTTGAACAAAACGAAGCCGATGCAGACCTGGATGCTTTTTCAAACGTCATCAAACAACTGGGTGAAGAGTTTGAAGTGCCTGTGGTAGATTTGCGAAGCGTATTCAAAAATCAATTGGCGATGCTCAATCTTAACAACGAATCGCAAGGTATAATGACCTATGATGGTGTACACCTGAATGAACAGGGAAACAGGCTTGTTGCCAGCGAAATATGGGAAGTGATGAAGGGCGAAATTACTTCTTTGAAATAATCGGTTGAAAAATCAGGGTTCTATCAATTGCTTTAGCAAAGCAGACAATTCAGTGGCTTTATCCATCACCATAAGGTGGGTGCCGCCTTCTATACTGTAATCGGCTTTTACATATTTGAAAGGTAGCAGGCTATCTTTAGTGCCATGAATGTGTGTCAGGTTTTTGGGTACCGTCTCATTGCGCCAATGCAAGATTGCATCAATTGCCCAGCGTGTAAAGGCGGGATTGGAATCCCTTACTATCTGCCGCTGAATATTTTTCTGTTCCGCTCCCTTTGCCCCAAGCACATTAGAAGACAGTAAGCCGGAAAACCTTTTTAGTCGCTGGCTATATAATTTGTAAACAGGCAGATAACGCCAAAAGCGAAGAAAGCCGGGTATTTCCTTGTAGGTTTTGCAACTGGAAATGAGGATGACCTTAGTGTGCAGATGGTTTTTAGCAATCTCGGTGGCCAGCATTCCTCCAAATGAAAGTCCTACAACAATAGCTTTTTCGTCTGCAATGCCTTGAAATATTTTTTCGGCATAAGTCGCCAAACTGGCACCTGGCGGGTGCTGCGGCCATTCAATAAAAACAGGATGGCAAAAGGAAAGGTTTAAAAACTTAAAAGCTCTTTTGTCTGCCCCAAGGCCGGAAATGAAATAAACTTTTTTCATTGTCAGCCGAAAGGTATTTTTCTTTTTGAGAAAAAAACCTTTTGGAATAACATTTTTTCGAAATCAAGCTTCCGTATGCCAACATGAAAATTTAATTCATAGAATATTTTTTTAGAAATATATTTGTCAAAACCATAAAACTTATGATAAAGCCAGAAACCATTAGAAAAGGAAGCAAGGTTTTTTTATCGGACACCTTGAAGGAACCCGTCACTGTTTTGGACAACATAAATGGTGAAATATTATTACAGGCAAAAAAGGTGATGAAAGTAACTTTAAGCGAACTTTTTCCCGTTCCACTAACTCCTGACCAGATTGTGCGTTGCGGTTTTTTTAAAACAGATGATTACATCTATGAGCATCCTGCTGAAAAAATAGAACTTGAAATAGATCCCGATGGTGTCATTAATATGAATGTTCACGAACAAAAAATTACCATATCCATGCAGGCTGTTCACGAACTCCAACACGCTTTCTGGACTTATACGGCAAAAGAACTGGACTACAGATAAGATCAGAATGCTCATCTACCAAATTAATTCATTGAATCAATTCTAATAAAAAAAATAGCCGGACGTCACTCCGGCTATTTTTTTCCTTCAAAACCCTATTAAACCCTGAAAATTTTTATCAAAATTTTGGACAGCGAATTGCGTTTTTAGAACTGTTTTCCCTGTCAAAAAATCCCACATAAGTCACTGACAGTTCCATGCCGCCCTGTCCCATGCTGGCTGTTTTAAGCTGGCTCACATTCACATCGTAGCTCAGGGCAATGGAAAATGGATTGTAGTCCAGCTTCACAACCGGAATCAAGGCATCCTGCCACCGCAGAAAGCCGCCGAGATGCAGGGTATAATCTGGCTGGTCGTAGTCGCTGCCTATCTTTACTGAGTACATCACTCCGCCAATTGTTTCCTGCGCTGCACCCTGTATATTGTGATCTGCCTGCACAGTGAAGTAAGAAGTCTCGCTAATGTTAAACCGCATTCCTCCTGAAAACACCCATTTTGGATGAAGTTCAATATCCGGATTTTTATAGAAACTATTTTTAGGCCTGTTAAAATGGTGGTAGGCAATGCCTACAAAATAGTTGTCGTGTGTATTGTTTTCCGTCATTTCGGAGTTGAAAGTCATGCCCACGCTACCATCTAAGTATGAATAGCTGGGGCTGGCAAACGTTTCGCCATCGGGCAGCGAAGGGTTGTAGCCGTTTCCATCATAATGGCTGTTGGTCGTCATTTTGCTGCGGTCCAGGTGTCGCTGCACCAGCCCGCCCATGAAGCCCATAGACAGGTATTGGCTTTTGTTTCCCCCTACATTTTTATGATAATTAATGGCGGGAAAAAAGTTGGTAGTTGTAAAGTTGGTAGTGCCGGCTTTGTCATACACAATCTGCAGGCCCGTTGTAATGAAGTCGCTATTTTCGCCAACTGGCTTTTTAAACTCCATGTTGAAGGAACCGGTTTTGTAAGGAACCGTGACACTACTCCATTGATTTCGATAAACGCCTTGCACCCTGATGTCGCCTGTGAAAATGCCCGCCAGCGATGGATTGCGCAGCAGAGGCGTTTCAAAAAACTGTGAGAAATGAATGTCCTGCGACCTGGCAAGGACAGGAAAGAGCATAGCAATGACTGCTATGAATGAACAGATTTTGTTTTTCATAAATTGGATATTGGATAATGGATAATTATAAAACGCTAAACTTTTCCTTTTTATTGAAAAAACGGTTTTCATTATGGGTAATAATTTATTGCCTTGGCCTTCTTTTTTTTATCTAAGTTTTGGTTTTGTGGCGTTTAAGGGTTGGTCAAAAACTTTTCTAATGACTCCAAATTCATATCCTTCAACAATTTTTTGTCTTTTTAGTTTGGAAGATTGATTTTGATTAAATGCTGCTTTTTTATTTAAAACTTCCTTTTAAAAATTGTAAGAGGCTTGAGATTGAATACTCGTAAAGTTAGGGAATATGACAGATTTAAAACCATGCGACTGCCCCGAAAGTGTATGGGTCGAGTTCGATTGATAAAGATTTTTAAAAACCTGGCAGAAGAAATGGGTGAAAAAAAAATTTATGCGCCTAGACAGGGCGTAAAATATGATGCAAAAAAATGATTAAAGATTCATTCGAATTAATCCCTTTAGTAAGTTGTTAATTAAAAAGAAATCATGTTCTCTCATTCAACCGAACATGCATTGAAGTAAAAATGACCAACATTTTTTACGGCGAACTGATCAAAAATCTTTCGGAAGATAAAATTTATTCTTTTCTTTTAGCTTGTCGTCTTCATACAATTCAAAGCTGAACCAGCCTGCATGAATAAATGTTGCCTTGTCCAATATAAGAGGCGACTCCCTTACACGCCCGGTTTCAAAAATGGGTGTGCCATTGTCATCAAAAAACTTCACGGTATATTTTCGTTCTTCCACTTTGGGCAGAGCGATGCTGATGTAGCCATCGCTGTTGGCAAAAATATATTTCGATGCCTTCCACAGTTCCTTTTGCACGTATGGACTAAGGGTGACCAGTGTGTCATTAATGGCAATAAGTGTGTCTTTTGTTTGCTTCAGAATGCTATCTCTGAAAGGCTTAAACAGGTAGGCAGGCAATTGTTTGTAAGTGGCATCTTTTATTTTGACACTTACAATCCTTTTGTCTGCCGGGTCAATGTTGGCGAACTTTGAAGCGGTCAGATCTCTGGCAGATTCAACATCAGTTTGTGCTGCAGAAACGCTGACCGAACCTGCTCTTTTTGATTTGGTGAAGTGATAATCTCCCCCTGTCTGAACATAAAAAATCCTGTAAAAAACTTTGCCTGAAGGCACCACATTATCAGTATATCCGTTTTGCGGCAAAGAAGAAGTTTCCGGCGAAAAAATGGTGGCAAAATATCGAAGGCTATCATAAGAACGCTGCACATTCAGTTGCGACAGATTGGGAAATGGATTTGTCCAGCTTATGACCACTCTTTGATTTCGTTCTGTTATGCTAAAATCAGGTAGGGCATCTTGCCCAAAAGCAAAAGCAGTCATGCAAGTTCCAACCATTAAACAAATGATTTTTCTGATCACCAATTATAAAGTTATGGCGGCAAAGATAATGAGTGGGTTATGAATTAAAATGCTAAGTTTTTCCCGTCTTTCACACCCGCATTTCCCTGCAATCCGCCACTGTGAATCATCATCAACTTGCTGCCCGGTTCAAAATAATTTTTCTCAACCAAATCTTTTATTGCGTAAAAAACTTTGCCTGTATAAACAATGTCGAGTGGCAAGGAGTATTGTTCATACACTTCATTCATAAAACTTAGCAATGATTTCGGATGCTTTCCAAAACCGCCAAAATGATAGTCGTGCAAAATGGTGAATGGCGGATGATTTCCATTTTTTGGCAGCAAATCACTTACCTGTTGCTCAAGTTCATGATTGCCCTTCATGGCACTGATGCCAATGACTGCCTGGCCAGGCTTTGCACTCATGATCAGGCCCGCCAGCATGGTGCCTGTGCCCACACCTGCAATGATGTGTGTGTAAGACGAAAGGTCATATTTTGTACCAATGTCGGCTGCACCTTTGGCCCCGAGGCTTCCATACCCCCCTTCGTTGATCCAATAAATCTCATTACCTGTTTCCCATTCCCTATTTCCCGTTTCCTGTTTTCCGGCAACTTCTTTCTTTCGGCTGTTATATTCTTCCCTTGTCACAAACTGCAACTCCATTCCATATTCCACCGCTTGGGTGAGTGTGTCGGAAAGCACGGCAGGTTTTTCTCCGCGAATAATGCCAATACTTTGCAAACCAACCTGCTGACAACAATAAGCCACCGCCACAATATGGTTGGACCAGGCTCCGCCAAATGTGGCAACCGTTTGTTTTTGTTCCACTGCTTCCGCCAGGTAATGTTTGAGTTTGAACCATTTGTTGCCACTCACCACAGAGTGCAGTTTGTCAAGCCTTAAAATGTTGAGAGTGACATTTTTTGATAATAACCAGTCTGCTTGAAGCGTTTGAATGTCTGCAACTTGAAAATTCACGTGGAATTGTTTTTGCAAAGACAAGAAATTATTTGTTTAAAAAACAGTAAGAAGTAGTTTCGCACAGTTTAAAAGAAGAATATGCAACCCACATTAGTTATTTTGGCAGCAGGAATGGCCAGCCGCTACGGCAGCATGAAACAGATTCAGTCCTTTGGCCCATCGGGAGAAACGATCATGGATTACTCCATTTACGATGCCATCCGTGCGGGTTTCGGCAAAGTTGTTTTTATTATCAGAGAAGATTTCGCTGAAAATTTTAAAAACATTTTTGAGCCGAAGTTGAAGGGAAAAATAGAAACCGACTATGTATTTCAAAGCCTCAACTCCTACACCGGCAATGCGACAATACCCGAAGGAAGGACCAAGCCGTGGGGTACTGCACATGCTGTGCTGTGTGCAAAAGATGCCGTGAAGGAACCGTTTGCGGTCATTAATGCAGACGATTTTTATGGCAAAGATGGTTTTCAGAAAGCATACGATTTTCTGACAACACAGTGCGATGCGCAAACCCAATGTGTAATTGGTTATGAGTTGAAAAGGACGCTAAGCGACAATGGAAGCGTAAGCCGCGGCGTGTGTGAAGCCGATGAAAATGGCAACCTTGTTTCCATTAACGAACGCACTAAAATATATCGCAACAACGAGGGCAAGATCACTTATGAGGACGAAAGCGGCCTACATGAGGTGAGCGAAGACAGCCCCGTGAGCATGAACTTTTGGGGATTCTCACCGGATATATTTGGTGTGACTGAAGAATTGTTTCACAAATTTATTAAAGAAAACGCTGACAATCCCAAGGCTGAGTTTTTCATCCCGATTGTGGCAGATCAATATTCCAAATCGGGCAGGGGCGTTATTAAAATCATACCTACCAGTTCCCAATGGTTTGGGGTGACTTACAAAGAAGATGCACCCGGGGTGCAGGCCAGTCTCGACAAACTGGTAGAGGCGGGAGAATACCCGGAAAGCCTTTGGTAATAAGGGTTGGGTGTGAAGTGTAAGGTGTAAAGTTTTGATGGAGGAAGATTGCTTTCTCCATTTTTTGTTTTTAAAGATTTAACAACTAACTCCAATGTGCCAAAGTGTATCTGCACTCAAATCAATTTCCTCATCTGCCCATTCAACAAAGTAGCTGCGGTTACTGACTTTTTTAAAAATATTGGGTTGTTGCAACGGCCGAAAAGCTGCAGCCTTTAAGTAGACGCTAATGTCTGCAATCTTTTTGATGCCATTGTCAAAGGTGCATTGCAACTTATAATTGTCCATCGCTTCTACTGCTGATAGTGTTCTCATTATTTTACTTTAGTGTTTCTATTTTAAAAATACATTTGCGCAAATTACAGACATTAGCACATTAGCAAATCAGCACATTTTCTTTATGCCTTCATTACAATTTGAACTCAACCACACACAAACAAATAGCCAGGCGAGAGCGGGCAAAATAACAACCGATCATGGGGAAATAGAAACGCCCATCTTCATGCCAGTGGGTACTGTAGGCAGTGTGAAGGCGGTGACACAGCAGCAGCTTTACAACGATGTGAATGCACAAATTATATTGGGCAATACTTATCACCTCTATCTGCGGCCTGGTATAGATATTTTGGAAGCAGCGGGTGGTCTTCATGCCTTTAATGGCTGGCACCGTCCCATCCTTACGGACAGTGGGGGCTACCAGGTTTTTTCGCTGGCGGCCAGTCGAAAGATAACCGAAGAAGGAGTCATGTTTCAGTCGCATATTGATGGCAGCAGACATTTATTTACTCCCGAAAAAGTCATGGATATTGAGCGGTCAATTGGTGCAGACATTATGATGGCTTTTGACGAATGCCCGCCGTACCCCAGTGAATATAAGTATGCTAAGAACAGTATGGAACTCACTCACAGATGGCTTGACAGGTGCTTCAACCAATTTAATCAAACGCCGGATAAATATGGCTATACGCAAAATCTTTTCCCTATTGTTCAGGGTGGTACTTACAAAGATTTGCGGACAGAATCGTGCCAATACATTGCTTCTAAAAATGCGACTGGCAATGCCATTGGCGGGCTGAGTGTGGGTGAGCCAATGGAGATGATGTATGAGTTCACTGCACTCTGCTGCGATGAACTGCCCATAGACAAACCCCGCTACCTGATGGGCGTTGGCACGCCGTGGAATATACTGGAGTGCATCAGCCTGGGCATAGACATGTTTGACTGCGTAATGCCTACCCGCAATGGCCGCAACGGCATGTTGTTTACCACAAGAGGAGTCATCAACATTAAAAACAAAAGGTGGGAAAAAGATTTCAGTGTCATAGATGACCAACTGCCCTGCGAAGTCAGCCAGTATTACTCCAAAGCCTACATGCGCCACCTGTTTGTCGCCAAAGAATTTCTTGGCCTGACACTGGCCAGCGTTCACAATCTTTCATTTTATCTATGGCTGGTAAAGGAAGCCCGGAAACAAATATTGGCCGACAACTTTACAACATGGAAAGCGGAGATGATGGAGGTGTTGCAGAGGAGACTTTAGTTTAGGTGTGAAGTGTGAAGTGTTAGGTGTGAGGTAGTAAAAACTTAAGCAACGATAAACGACAAACGACAAACGATAAACGACAAACGATAAACGGATGTTTTCTTTTAACCCTAAATATTTCTTCTTAACCGTTGTTCTTTTTTTGACAGAGATCTTTATTGCGTTGTATGTGGATGATGGGTTTTTCCGGCCTTACTTCGGTGATTTTTTGGTGGTCATTCTCATTTATTGTTTTGTAAAAAGCTTTGTAAACTCTGCCGTAATGAAGACGGCTGTTTGGGTCTTGCTGTTTTCTTATTTTGTGGAAATGACCCAGTATTTTAAACTTGTCAAATGGCTTGGTCTTAAGCATTCAAAATGGGCGGTGATCATTTTGGGTAATGCCTTTGCGTGGTCTGATATGGTGGCTTATACGCTGGGGATTGCAGCAGTAATATTGCTGGAGCGGTTGCTGAACAATAAGCAAATCGCTGAACAATAAGCAGTCGCAATGATGAAAGTAAAAGGTGGAAAAAGCTGCCATAAAAAGATGCCGTACACGAGTGCGACGCAACAATGCTAAATAGAATTGACACAGCCCGGCTCAAAAAAAATATTGCACATTGTTATGCAACTCCAAAGTATAACAAAGAAGGCTCTGCTGCAAGCAAAGCCTTCTTTGTTTATAGAACACACTAAGGGTGATGTTTGAAAAATAATACTACAAATCGTCGAGAATGGTGGAGGCATCTCTGTCGTGTTCCACCTCGTGAATGAGTGTGTCCTGGTCTTCTAACTTTGAATAAATTTCGCCGAGTGTGGCGGGCTTTTTAAACGTGTGCCTGATGCCCAGCCGCTGCGCCAGCAGGTTGGCATCCAGCACATCGAGTGCTTTAAACTCTTTGCGGGCCAGCAGCCTGCCGGGGCGCAGCAATGCGCTGTCCAGCTTCTTCAGGTCAACGTTGAAGGTGCAAATGATCTGGAGTTTGAGCATGTCGTTTAGTAAACCATCGGTCAGGTTGAGCAGGTTGGTAACGCCCTGGATGCGCACACCCTCCTGCCGCTTGGCAAGCAGTGGTTCTGCATCTTCTATCAGCAGCACGCAGGTCTGTCCTTCTTCGCAAAAGTTCTGCACCTCTGCTGACAGAAAGGTCATAAAGCTGGGCTCCACCAGGTGATCTACCATGTTGGGCGGCATGTAAATGACGACCTTATTGTTTTCGGCCATGCTCTTGAGCAGGTGGCGAATGTAATAGGTTTTGCCTGTGCCGGGCTGCCCGTGAAACAGCACAAGACCCTTGGTGCTGGTGCCGAAACGATCCATGAGGTTGTCATGAAACTCCTCGAAGCCATAGCCATAATTGATGTCGAGATCATCAATTTCAAAATCTTCGCTGACAGGATATTCTTTCATAGCAAAACCTGTTTGGCAGGTTTCTATGATGTTGATGTAAGGCTGATCAGCTACTTGCTCCAATGCGCAATCGGTCATAATTTGCTCGACAATTTCTTCAAACCAGTCATCGTAATTTTCGGAGGAAGGAGAAGGTTTATAAATTTTGAATTGTGCGAAATTGACCTTGTCGGTGCCGCCGGTATATTTTTTAATAAAACCGGGAACATTGAAGTTGTATTCATCCTGTTCGTGAATGTTGAAGGCATGGAGCAGGTAGCCAGGATATTCTTTAAAGGAAAGTACATAGCCTGTCATCCTTTCAATAAATCCTTTCTCTACGGAGCCGGTCGTCTGCACAATTTGCACATTGAATTTCTCCTTCAGCATCTTCAGCACTGCAGTAGCCTCTACATAGTTAATGTGGAGCATGACCACCGAAGGATACTCCCTGAACTGCACTGTGTAGTAGCGTTCTATCGGAAAGTTGTCGGCAGTTCCGCCACCTGTGGCCAGCCATTTGGCATCTGCCTTTTTCAGGCTTTTTATGTTGTCGCTTTTTTTCACCAGATCACCAGATCCTACTTGTGACAGGGGATGCACAAACGGCGGTTCATTTGCCGAAGGCTCTCCAAAATAGCTGTATGACCTGACGGCTACGCTGGTCGCTTTCTGCTCAAAGAAGGTGATGTTTTTTGTCCAGTTGTCGTGGTGGTCTGTTTCCATTTCTTCACGCTCCCCATCGGCCAGGGGATAGGGGTCATAGGCAGGCGTGTCTGTCTTTGGCGGCTCTATTTTTTTTCCGTCTTTATCATATTTGTGGGGAAAATTGGTCGTTTCTTCCAGCGAGCCATCGGGTCTGTATGTGGAGTGTTGAATGCAGTCGCCATGCTTGTTGTATTTGCGTGTATAAAGCGTGTTGTTGCGCTGCTTCATTTCATCTGTATAAGTCGTCTTTACTTCTGTATTGTTGCCGTCTTTGTCATACACCCTTGTGTGTACAGACTCTATTGTTCCATCGCCTTTATATTCAGTGCGGCATAGGCAGTTGCGGTACTTATGGCCGTCTTTCGCCGTTCTCATTTCATCTTCATAGACCGTAACAGTCCTCCTGAAAAGCTGGCCACGTGAGTGGTGAGTGCTCTCCACCTCATATCCCAATTCATCATAAAAGTTCTCAGTGTAAGATTCGATTTCGCCTGTTTCATTCCTGCTCACATACCCCGTGCTCCTGCCCTGTTCGTCGTAAGAATAAGTCGAAACCGAACTTAGTTTTTCACCATAAAATCTGGCTTCTTCCAATCTTTTCCCATCATTGTTCCAGGTGGTCATGGTCTTGCCATGTTTGCTGTAGGTTATTTCATGGATCATCCTTCCCTGTTCGTTAAAGGTGCAGATGTAATTGGAGTCGTGGTATCCAAGGCCAAAGTCGAGGCCCTCGCCAACCACCTGCCCGTCTTTTTTTTCGGCTTTGTAAAGCACTTCCATTACTTGTTTGACCGGCCCTTTGTAGAAATGTAATTCTCTGTCATTACAGCCTTTCATAGATCCGGCATAGTTTCTCTTTCTCATTGTTTTTCTTTTTTAGTTGGAATATTAACGGCTCATTGTTTCAATTATTGTGTGTGAGGGAAATTTTTTTAGTATTTAGTATTGAGTATTCAGATTAACAGCCAGCGGATGTAGAGACGTTGCATTGAATCAAAACCTATAAGGTTTTTAAAACCTTATAGGTTTGACAGCCAGCGGATTTGTGTTGTGCTATTTTTTTTGCCCGGCATTAGTGCAATGATGATGCTTCATTGGCGACGCTCCATTTTGAGTTCAGTAATTCTATTGGGCTTTTTCCATGTTTTGCTTTTTTAACCCCGCCACGGACGGGCAGGCGCAGAGAAAGAAACAGCAATCAAAACCGGCGTTGTTGCACGAATACCTAATAAAATCCTTTGCGAAGCAAAAAATCCATTTTTTTCATAAAAAAATCCTGTTAATCCCTTCTATCCGTGTTATCC
>JAYTGA010000300.1:0-9600 GCA_043733905.1 Segetibacter sp. | reverse complement strand
TGCTGGGCAACTTTTCAATGACAAATCAGTCTTTCAATCTAAAAAAAATTGTTTTCTAAGTTATATTTGGTGACCAGTATTGGTCACCATTTTTTTTATTTCGTAAAACCACCGCCTGCAATGCAACAAACTATACCCTCGTGTTCCAAATTTGTTGTTGAGGGCTTAAAATGTAGTGTTTGCGGGGGTTTGAGCAACAAACACGGCAAAACCGTTCATCAAAAACAACGCTATAAATGCAGAATCTGCAATAAGACTTTTATTGCTGATTATACTTACAAGGCTTATCAAACAACTACTAATGAATGGATAACCAAACTGCTGAAAGAAGGCTGCGGCATTCGTAGTATTGCCCGGCTGTAGGTTACTTCCAACACCACTTTTTTTAGCGTATTTTGCAAATAGCAGGCGGCATCACCAAGCCAATAATAAGCATGAACAAAAGCTATGAAGTAGATGAAATGCGCACTTACTACAAAAACAAAGGCAGGCTGCTTTGGGTGGTTTATGCACTGCAAAAGGATAACGGACAGGTTGCAGAATTTGCCGTTGGCAGCAGAACTAAAAAAACATTATTTAGGGTGACAGACACTTTGCTATTGGGCAAGGCTGCAAAAATTTATACCGACAAACTCAATTTGTATGGCTTCATTATTCTCCATGCAATCCACAGTGCATGCTGCCATGGCACCAACCACATAGAAAGAAAAAACCTGAGCCTGCGCACCCATCTAAAAAGGCTCAACAGGCGAACCATTTGTTTCAGTAAAAGCATTGTCTTTTTAGCGGCTTGCCTGAAAATATATTTTTGGAGTTAGGCTGATATTATTCAGGGTAAATTTATGTATTGCATCACGCAGTCTCTTTGCTATTTATATTGGTTTCGACAGGCTCAACCTGACAAGGAGTAACCTCATATTGGTTTCGACAGGCTCAACCTGACAGGCAGTAACAACCAGACAGTGAGGAACCTGACACCATTTTCAGCTTTTATCTGCAAAAGCGGCAAAACTTTTCCAATTCCGGCAAAATCCGCAAAATAACCCTCATTCAGAAGCCATTGATTGAAAGGGATTTGAGCCATCATAGCTTTGAATTGTCATTCAAGGCAATTATGCCAAATCACTTTTAAAACTTAAAAAAATGGCACGTTCAAAAGGAATTTTAAAAATTGAAGGGACACTTCAAGACATGACTTTTTACAATACCAGTGATGGCAACCTGGTAAAAACAAAAAGCAGTGTGACCAAACAACGCATTAGCACTGACCCCGCTTTTGCAAGAACCCGTGAAAACGGTGTTGAATTTGGGCAGGCAGCAAAATCGGGTAAGCTGCTTCGCATCACTTTGCGAAACCTGATGCTGAACACCGCTGACAAAAGGGTGGTAAGCAGGGTGACCCAAGTGATGGCGCAGATTAAAAACATGGACACTGTTTCTGAAAGGGGAAAAAGAACAGTAGGCACTGGCATTGCCAACCCCGCAGGGTTGGCACTATTGAAGGATTTTAACTTTAACAAGCAAGCTATTCTGAGCAGTGTGCTATTTGCACCTTACAGAATTGATGCCGCTTCCGGCTCCATTTCTATTGACAATTTCATTCCACAAAATGCTGTGTCCTACCCGGCGGGTACAACACACGTCAGCCTTCAATCAGCCCTGGCTGTGATCAATTTTGCCTCATTGGACAATGAAATAGATTATAGCCCGGTTGAAGTCTTGGCTGTTAACAACATTGCCACAAATGTACTATTGAAACCAGCCAGTGTACCCTCTATAAACGGTAGCAAGTTGTACATTCTTCATCTTAGCTTTTTCCAGCAAATTAATGGGGTGCAATATCCATTGAAAACCGGAAACTATAATGTGCTGAGCATTGTGGAGGTGGGGTAGGAATTAGGAATTGAGAATTAAGGAATTAGGAATTAGGAATTAGGAATTAAAAATTGATTAGGAGGGAATTAATCATTAACAATTAATAATTAATCATTAAAATTTAGTTATGGCAAGTTTTGAAATGGCTTATAACAGGACCGCACAAATAGAGGGCGGCTATGCGAATGATCCTAATGATTATGGCGGGGAAACATGGAAAGGGATCGCTAAAAATATGCACCCTGAATGGAAAGGGTGGAAAGTGGTTGAGAGGTTGCGAACTGAACCGAACTTTCCCCACAACCTGGCGAGTGATGCAGAGTTGGAACAACAGGTACTTTCCTTTTACAAAACTGAATTTTGGGATGCCATGCGCTTAGGGGAAATAGAAGATCAGGCAGTTGCGAATGAACTGTATGATACCGGGGTAAATATGGGGACAGGACGGGCTGCTAATTTTTTGCAACGTTCGTTGAACGCCCTGAATAAAAACGGTAAACTTTTTCGTGACTTACCACTGACCGGCATCATTGGCAACCTGACATTAAAGGCTTTTAACAGCCTAAGCCCAGCGGATAAAAAAATCACCTGGAAAATGCTGAACTGCCTGCAGGGTGCTAAGTACATTTCGATCTGTGAAACAACTGCAAGTCAAAAAGTTTTTTTCAGATCGTGGGCATCAAGGGTGTTTGAAGCAAGTTGAGTATTGAGCGGTTGGTCACGGGATGGTGTGCCAACCGCTTTTCTATCTTTATTGACATGATCAGGTACAACGTTCTTAAAACCGAGTTCATGAAGTATGATGGCTCAAGCCGCCGGGTTTCGTTGTTGCAACGGAGCTGAATTCTCTTGTTTCTGAAACTGCTGCGCATGTTTTCAGAATTCCTTCGCTTCGCTTGGCACCCAAGAGAATAAGGCTCCTTATGCAACAACTGGTGGAAGGAGCGGATACTTTTTAAAAAAACCAGCAAATCTTTTACCTAATCCAAAATGTATCCTATGGTTGGGAGGCAGAACATATCTTACAGGGGAGCGGACAGATTTATCAATGGATTTATTGAAAACGCTTTCTACTATCGTTTGGCGGTCGTCTTTGTGTGCTTTTTGATGATTGGTTCAATTATTTTGAGAATCTATGTTTGCTATGCAGATGAAAGATTGAAAACAATGGCCGTGGTATTTAGTTGCGGGTCGGTTGTGATTGGAATTTTTTATTCAATCCTTAATTATGAAAACACTTACCGAAAAAATAAGGAAACTGAAATCAACTCGAAGGCTATCCTAACTTTTAACACCGCCTGTAAAATAAACGAGCCGTATCTCTTGAACTGTTCTAAGGACTTGTCCATCTTTTACCGAACGAACAAATCAGCGTTTGACAAACGTGAATTCTGGAAAATAGAAAGACTGATAGTGGCAGAGCCGAATTTAAGAATTTCGTTTATTTCCCTTTTCAACTATTTTGAGTGTATGGGTTTAGGCATTCATGAAGGAATTATGGATGAACATTTTGTGAGAGGATTTTTTGAAAGAATTTTTGTGGAACATCATAACAAATATGGCAGCTACCTTGCTTACAAAAGAAATAAAATACACGATCAAAAACTCTATAGAAATTTTACAAACCTTGCGATGAAATGGGAGATTGGAGAATAATTTTCACTAAAAAAACTCAAAACATGAACAACACAGGCGATACATACTGATGACTTATAAAAGAATCAGGGTCGTTTTTATTTACCACTTCTCTGTCGTAAGCCACCCACTATAGCATAAATGTTTTAGCTGGCTTTCACCTTACTTTTAAATTTTTCGATAAAGCTTTTGCTGTAATCGCTCAGAATCAAACGTCCGCTAATAGCGGCCCGTTCTTTCAACAGTTCGTCCCAGTTTTCGGTTCCTTGCCAAAACAATTTTTTTAGTTCTTTCATTGCCTCAGGATTGCTGTGCGACAGGGTGAAAGACAAGCGTTCTATAGAATCGTCCATGCCGGATATTTCAGGATGAAGTTCGGCGTAAAGCCCCTTGCGCTTGGCCCAGTCTGCAGAACGCCATGTGCCTGCATCTATGGTTAATTGAGAAAAAGAAGAAAAACCGATTTTTCGCTGAACGGCAGGCCCTACCACAAACGGGCCAATGCCTACAGCCAGTTCGCTCAGTTTGATGTCGGAACCTTCTACGGCAATGGCATAGTCGGCAGAGGCTGCAATGCCTACTCCGCCTCCAATACATTTGCCATGAATACGTGCAACCACAAATTGAGGCGCTTTACGCATAGCATTGATGACTTTGGCAAAACCGCTGAAAAACTCCAGCCCCTGCTGCTGACTTTGAATGGCCTGAAGCTCATCGAACGAAGCACCGGAACAAAACACACCTGCTTTGCCGGATGGTCCGCCAACTTCGCCGGCAGATTTGAGAATGATGACCTTGGTATCAGGATTCAATCCTTCGCTGTGGATGATTTGAGCAAGTGACTCAAGAAGCTTTCCCGGAAGGGAGTTGCTCTGCTGATGATAAAACTCTATGGTTGAAATGCCATGTTCTTTTTCGGTTTTTACATATCCGTCTTTAACTTCCACTTTCATACGCAAGCCTGTTTTAGTTTTTTAAGCAAATTAATGAGTGTAAAAATAAAATTCCTTTTTCTATAAAAAAATAAAAAACCTTCCCGGCGAAGAAGGTCTTTAACAGTTGATATTGGGTCGGCGTTTAATTTATTTTCTATTGTCAATTTCAAGGCAAAGGCTATCAAATATTTCATCTACGGTGCCTTCGCCCGGCACATGAACTACCTTATCAAACTGCTGATAATAATCTGCAACTGCGGAAGTTTTTTTGTGATATTCAACAATCCTTGCCCTAATGACATCTTCGTTATTGTCATCGCTCCGTCCGCTTGTCATTCCCCTGTTTAACAGTCTTTTCACCAGTTCTTCTTCAGTCACCTGTAGTGCTAAAACCACATTTATTTCCGCTTGTTTCAGTTTCAACAGTTTATCCAGAGCCTCTGATTGTGTTTCTGTCCTGGGAAACCCATCGAACAAAAAACCGTTTACCTGTGGGTTTTCATCCAGGCAGGTACTAATCATTCCAATCACCACTTCATCAGGCACCAGTTGGCCTTTGTCCATCAGGCTTTTTGCCTCTATGCCTAAAGGTGTGTTTTTTGCAATTTCCTTTCTTAGTAAATCGCCTGTAGATAAATGCATAAATCCATATTTTGCAATAAGTCTTTCGCTCTGTGTTCCCTTGCCACTGCCGGGTGGACCAAACAAAATAATATTAAACATTTTTGATATTGCCATGAATGAAAGACAAATATAGTGCTTGACCTTTAAATTTCATTTAACAATTACCTCCAGGTTTATATATTTTCTAATTTCAATCATTTGATATGTCAAAAAAGGCTTTCAGATAAATTTACTTAATTTAACAGTTGGAAAAGTGAACGTTTTTCTTCTTAGTCTGTAGAGTTTACAAAAATTATCCTCTCATTTTAAATTTTAAAAAAATGGCTTCGCAAAATAAAATCAACCCGGTTTATTCAACATCTGATACTGAAAAAGTGATGTTGAAAGATGAGGAATGGAAAGAAATTTTATCGCCTGAAGTATATCATATAGCCCGGCAAAAAGGGACAGAAAGACCAGGAACAAGTGCTTATGAACACCTTGAAGACATTGGAACCTACTATTGTGCAGCCTGTGGCAATCCTCTTTTTCGCAGTGATACAAAGTTTGAAAGCGGTTGCGGCTGGCCCAGCTTTTATGAGCCTATAAGCAAAACCTCCATCATTTACACACCCGACAATGCCTATGGCATGAAGCGGACTGAAGTGCAATGTGGACGTTGCAAATCGCACTTAGGTCATGTGTTTGATGATGGGCCAAAACCCACCGGCTTGCGCTACTGCATCAATGGTGTTGTTCTCAATTTTGAAAAAGCAAAAGAGGCAGAAGAGAAATTTAATCAAAGCAACACGGAAAACAACATAGATTAATTTTGTAAAAAATGCAACTGTCAATAATCATAGACAAGAGGAGTAAAATTTTGTGTGCTATATGACAGTAGCTAAAATTTCGCCGCCAACTGCTATATTTGAGAAATGAAACTAAGCCAGCTTGCAGAAACATTGATAGGATCGGAAATTGTGAAACTCGGAAACGCCATCAGCGAAAGAATTCGCCAGGGCGAAAAGATTTACAATTTTACGATTGGCGATTTTGACCCGGACATATTCCCTATTCCGCTACAGTTGGAAGAGGAAATTATCAATGCTTACAAATTTCATTACACCAGCTACCCGCCTGCCGATGGTGTTCCCGAACTAAGGAATGCTGTTTCGTCTTTTCTGAAAGAATGGGAAGGCCTTGACTATGCTGCCAACGAAATCCAAATAGCTGCAGGTGGCCGTCCGCTCATATTGACCATTTTCAGAACACTGGTGGATAAAGGTGATAAAGTCATTTACCCGGTGCCATCGTGGAATAATAACCATTATGTACACATGACGGAAGGTGTGCATTGCATGATAGAAGCCACTCCTGAAAACAATTTTATGCCTTTGGCTTCCGACATTGCACCACATATTGCCGGGGCAACGCTCATTTGCCTTTGCTCTCCTCAAAACCCTACCGGCACCACATTGCCAAAAGAAGAATTAGAAAAAATTTGTGACCTGGTTTTGGAAGAAAATAAAAAACGTGGTGAAGGCGAAAAGAAATGCTACGTCATGTATGACCAAATGTATTGGACACTCACTTTTGGAAATATAAACCATTATAACCCGGTCAGCCTGCGACCTGAAATGAAAGACTATACCATTTTTGTAGATGGCATTTCAAAAGTATTTGCAGCAACAGGAGTAAGGGTAGGATGGTCTATGGGTCCTTCACACATTATTGCTAAAATGAAGGGCATACTAAGCCACATAGGTGCATGGGCGCCAATGGCAGAGCAAAAAGCCACTGCCAGGTTTTTAATGCAAAAAGAACATGTGCAGACCTACCTCACACATTTTAAAGCAGAAATTGAAGAAAGGCTTGTAAGAATTTTCGAAGGTATTATTCAACTAAAAAATGACGGCTTTGCTGTAGATGCAATTTCGCCGCAGGCTGCCATTTATCTCACTGTCAAACTTCTTCTTACGGGGAAGACAACTGCCACAGGCGATGTTTTAAAAACTCAGGAAGACGTGACCTCCTATTTGTTAAGTGAGGCCAAACTGGCCGTTGTCCCTTTTTATGCTTTCGGTGCTGAAAAAAAATCCCCCTGGTATAGGTTGAGTGTGGGCACCTGCAAAAAAGAAGAGATTGACGAAATGCTTGCAAAGCTGAAAGAAGCGTTGGCAAAACTTGAGTAGCATTTGCCATAATCATTCAAAATAAAAAATTGCCCGCAGAGTATTTTGCGGGCAATTTTTTTATGAATAAATGTCGGGATTGTGAATCTGCATAAACCGCTCAGGATTTGATAACGGTTTCCAGCCAAATTGTTCATATAAACTGTGGGCATCTCTTATGCCGAGCATCCACCTACGCAAGCCTTGCAAGTCTGCATGGCTCATGATTGTTTTCATGAGCCATTTCGATAAGCCTTTGCCTCTGTGTGTTTCCAAAATAAACACATCGGCCAAATAGGCAAAAGTAGCCTGGTCGGTAATGACTCTTGCAAAGCCAACCTGCTGCTCTTGTTGATAGACACCAAAGCAAATAGAGTTGTCAATGGAAGATTTCAAAACAGTCATCGGCATGTTTTTAGCCCAATAACTTTCACCAGACAAATAGCCGTAAATCATAGTGATGTCCAGCAAACTTTTATCGGTGCTGATCAAATAATCATCGTGGATCGTGTTAGTCATGATGATGCTTTTGTGAATAAACTTTTGTAAACAAATTCTTTGGTCAGTTCTTTCATTTCACCCGGTTGCAAGTGCTCTGCTGACAGTTGCTCTATCCTATATCTGATTAAGCGCAGGGTGGGCAAACCAATCTTTGCAGTCATCTTTCTTACCTGCCTGTTTTTTCCTTCGGTCAGTGTGAGACTTATCCAACTTGTTGGAATGAGTTTCCTAAACCGGATAGGAGGATTACGAGGTGCAACCAATGGTTCAGCATCAAATAGCCTGGTCTTGCAAGGTAATGTGCGGTATTGCTTTCCATCAATGGAAATGATGACCCCGTTGTTCAATTCTTTCAATGCTTCGTTGGTCGCTGTGCCTTCTACCTGCACCCAATACTCTCTTTCATGCTTGTGTTGCGGAGCAAGCAACTGGTGGTTTAACTGCTGATCGTTTGTGAGGATCAGCAGCCCTTCGCTGTCATAATCCAACCTGCCAACGGGGTACACATCTTTAGGGACACTGAAGCAGTCTGCCAATGTTTTTTTGCCATCAGCAGATGTAAATTGCGACAGCACATTGTATGGTTTATAGATGATAAAGTAGCGGCTCATTGGACATCAAAAAAGCCCCCGTTTTGCGGAGGCTTTTGTATATGGATGGGTTAGTAAGTACGGGAAAATAAATTTCCCTACACAATATTAAAATTTGTTTTTTCCAACACAAAAAAAAGGGCAATTATTTTATTCACATTTTTAAAGTTTTTGTTGATAAGCAACTTGCGTTTATCACCATTGAAGCAATTGAACGCATCATTTACGAGTGAAAATCTCTCTTTTTTTTCTTTCTAAAAATAAATATAAACCTCTGAAACATTGATGAATAAAGGGTTTCAAGGCGATGTTGTTCTTACTTACTTTTCTTTAAAAACTTCATGGACGTTGCTATCATGACGATAAAAAGTAGTTGCAAAATCATTGAGCATTTATTTTTCGTGAAAAAAAATTTTGTAGAAAATTTTTGAAAGAGTCTCTTAAAATGAAAACAATTGGATGGTAGTGATTGATGCCTTGGTAAACTTATTTTTTTGACTCGGCAACAAAGAAGATAAATGAGTTGAAGCCTCATGAAAAGTCATGTTTGTTGACGGGTTTATCCGTTCGATTTTGGTAAGCATTAACTTTGCCGCAAACATGCTTTACTATGAAATTTCCTTCTCCGGTTTCATTGCAATGGATTGCTGAATTAACAGGTGCCAAACTTAGTGGCGACACAAGCAAACAAGCCACTGGCATCAACGAAATACACCGTGTGGAAACAGGCGACCTCTGCTTTGTTGACCATCCAAAATATTATGACAAATGCCTGAACAGTGCTGCTACATTTATTATTATCAATACTGCATCAATCAGCATTCCCAACGGCAAAGCGATCCTTGTTGTTGAAGATCCTTTTGAAGCTTACCTCAAAATTGTTCACCACTTCAGACCATTTGCCGCTACTGATAAAATGATTAATTCCACTGCTGTTATTGGAGCAACATCTATTGTTATGCCCGGAGTATTTATAGGTCATCATGTTCGCATTGGCGAAGGTTGTGTGATACATCCCAACGTCAGCATTCTTGATTATTCACAGATAGGTAGCAATGTTTTGATTCAGGCAGGCTCTATCATAGGCAGCGATGCCTTTTATTACAACACGAAAAAGAACCGCGAAGCCTGGTATAAAAGAATGGAAAGCTGCGGCCATGTGGTGCTTGAAGACTTTGTGGAAATTGGTGCTGGTTGCACCATAGACAGAGGCGTAACCTCAGAGACCCGAATAGGCATGGGTACCAAGATGGACAATATGGTACACATAGGTCACGATGTGGTTGTGGG
>JAYTGA010000299.1:0-64086 GCA_043733905.1 Segetibacter sp. | reverse complement strand
CTGTGATGCGCTGCAATTGCCTGCAAAGCCCTGAGCGGGTCTTTGGTTTTTATAAAATTCCCTTCTGGAAATGGCTTAGTGTAAAAACCTTCTGTTACCATGAAACATCGGACACCCACATCATACATTTCCGAAACAAAATCTTCCCCATTTCTGCGGCTGCTTTGAAGTGCTATAAAAAAGGTGGAAGACGGCGAAACCAACCGGCGGCTATCAATTAAAAGTTGTTCTATAACGGTGGTGGGAAAGCAAAGGCTTTCTTTTCCTTTTATAATAGCAGCAATGTCAGAGATTGAATATTTCAAAGTTTTTTTGAAAATAAAATTTGATAAAAATTAAACAATCCTTTCGGTGTTTCCCACTCTTTTTTTGTATAACGAAAACGCTATAGAAGCACCAAGGCAAACAACAATTACAACCAGGGAAATATAAACTGATAAGTGAATGCCAAAATATTCTATCAGCATTTTTGCACCAATGAAAACAAGCACAACCGCTATCCCTTGCTGCAAATAGGCAAATGTATTTACCGCATTTCGCAGCAAAAAAAACAAGCTTCTCAGGCCTAACACTGCAAATATATTGGACGAATAAATGACCAGTCGTTCGTCTGCTGTAAAAGGAATATTCGCCTTTTGCCTCACCAGCGAAACAACTGTGGGAATGCTGTCCAAGGCAAACACAACATCGGTAGCTCCAAGCATTAGCACAACCAAAGCGAGGGATGTGATAAATAGTTCCCCATTTTTTCTGATAACAAATCTGCCCTTTGGCAGATCATCAGTTAGACGGAATATTTTTTTGCTGATCTTGTATATCCGACTGGCCGAGGGATCGTATTCTTTCTCTTCTTTTTGAAAAAACATTTTGATACCTGTGAAAACTAAAAATGCTCCAAAAAAATACATGATCCAATGAAAACGGTCAATGATTTCTATGCCGGCAGAAATGAACAAGATTCTAAAAACGATTGCCAGGAGAATGCCGATGAGCAAG
Source organism: Segetibacter sp. (assembly GCA_043733905.1). Taxonomy (GTDB): domain Bacteria; phylum Bacteroidota; class Bacteroidia; order Chitinophagales; family Chitinophagaceae; genus Segetibacter. Next base: position 63,090 of record JAYTGA010000299.1, on the reverse strand, counting down.
GCTCTACCTGCATCCGACTCTTCCACTTTTAAAAAAGAAAAAATAAGGATGAAGACAAAAATATTATCAATGCTCAGGCTCCACTCCATCAGGTAAGCAGTTGTATATTTTATCGCCACGAGATTGCTTTTCTGGATCCAAAGAAAAATAGCAAACGCTAAAGATAAAACTACCCAAAAGCCTGTTTGCACCAATGCCTTTTTAGTAGTAATAGTTTTGTTTTTTTTGCTCAGCAATCCCAAATCCAGAGTAATGGCTATCAACAAAACTGTCCCAAAAATGAAATATATCCAGTAGTTGCTCAACATGCCTTGTACCCCTTTTTTTGATAAGTAAAATTAGTTGAAATAGGGTTGATAAACGTGTTGGTTGGATGAGGATATTGCAACATTAACAGGCTGCAAGTTGTTTCTTTAAAAAAAGCTACAAAGCAAACCTCCGCCTCCGCCACCATTGGTACACGCCGCCAAACAGCATAACCAAACCGATTGGCAGCGCAATATTGATGAGTTGCCAAAACGTCTTTTGCGAAAGGATTTTTTGCTTGTCCAAAAGGCGAAGTGTAAAATCTTTGTTGCGTGCCAGTAGCACTCCATTTGGGTTCACCATGTAGTCAACAGAGTTCATGAAAAATTCGCGGTTGGCGAACTGGTAGTTTTCATATTGTTGCTCGCCCATGGGCAGTGCGCCTTCTGTTTTAGTCACTACATTGGTTACAATGTCCGCATCACTTACCACTATTTGCTTACCATTTTTTGAGCCTTGCGCCAAAAATGGTTTGGAAGAATATATGGCAAGTGTGTCCTGCATTTCGCGGCTCATTCTGTTGGCAAACAACGAGGTAAATTTTCCTTCCAGCAGCACGGCCACCGGCAAATAGCTTTTTTGAAAATCCCGGCTGCTTTGCTGCGGGTCAATATTTTTTAAACTCACCATTGCAGGCGTGCTCAATGTGCGGCTGTTGGTGTCGCTTGCCAGCAAAATCGTCTTTTTTATTCCAGCCGCTTTCACCGTATCAATGCTTCCTGGAAAGATGCTCAGTACATCGTCCAGGTTTTTTGAAATCGTATTTTCCGAAGGAGAACTGAGCAAAGGATAATAGTAAAACGGCACCCGCTCCACTTGCGGCTGGTTGCCTTGCATCCCTACTACCATTGGTTGTTTTGCACTTTTTTTATCTTGCAGCAGGTCGCCGTTTATCCTTGCGCCGTACTTAAACAAAATGTCGTCGAGGTTCAGGTTCTTGTCAAAGGCAACAAATTCTGTTTGCGTCCTTGCAAGGCTGTCATACTCTGCATAGAGCTTGTCAATAAACCACAGCACCTTGCCGCCGTTCATGATGTATTGGTCTATTTTCAGTTTTTCAGCTTCGCTAAATGGGGTGGCCGGTTTTACAATCAACAAGGCGTTGATGGTATCGGCATCAAGGTTACCGTTGTTAATGTCTATGACACCAAATTTGTAATTCTTACTCATTTGAGTAAACAAATCCTGAACCGTTCTATTGGGCGGCAGTGGCTCTCCATTACCCGCTGCATAGGCCACAATAGGAATGTTTCGCCGTGTCAGTTTATCAATGGCATCTGCGAATTTAAATTCCAGCAAAGCCTCACTATAATTAAGGCTGCTTTCTTCATCCATGCCGCTTTTGCCACTCATCAGATCTACGGGAATTTTCCTATTTTCATACATCACTAACGCCGATGGAAAAATGAGCCGCTCCGTTTTTTCTTCGCCTTCTTTAGCCGTTATCTGGTTGTTAAACGGCTGGCGGATGCCCATTCCAATCAGGCTGTCATAGACCTTGTATCGCAAGCTGTCTGGCAGTCCATCGCCGGGTCTTACAAAGCGAAACTGAAGATTGCCTTTTGCATATTCTTTAAACTCGTTCAGCAGTTCATCGCTTGCCACATTCAGCTTCTTAAAACCTGCACTCAGGTCGCCAGTCAGATAGACATCTATCTGCACGGGATCGGTCAGTTCGCTTAGAATTTTTTTAGTAGAAGAACTGAGCGAAAAGCGTTTTTCTTTGGTAAGGTCAAGCCTGTAATGCGACAGCGAAGCCACATAAATGACAGCCACAAAAAGCAGCAGCAGCCAAAGCCACCAGAGTTTGTGATGTAGTATTTTTTGGGTGATGTTCATCTAAACTTCAATATTTTTTATGAGCCGGGCAAAGAAGCAACTTTGTGAATCTTCCGTTGCGTCGCACACTTGTACTTTTGGGTAATTTTATTCAGCTTTTTCTGTGTTTTGATATTTTAGAAATCCATCCAGGGACAAGTCTTCATCTAAATCTTCCCAATGAAGCCATTTACCATTATTCCAAAGCTCATAATTATTTCTTTGTTGCTCTGTGGCATTTTGCAATCGGGGATACAAAGACAATGGGACTTGAATGTCATTTTGATTGTTCAAACCCAACACAAGCATATTCCTATTATTAACCCAGACTTTTGAAATTGCCAGAGACATCATTTTATCATTTAGCTCCAAAATAACCATTCTATTTTTCAATAATTATCTCACTGTTTTCCTCAATAAAAATGTGAACTTATCTTTTCTCCACGTTCCTAACCGTCACCATCAAAAACAAACAGATCACCGCCAAAAAATAAACAACATCTCTGGTGTCCACCACGCCGCGGCTAATGCTTTTGTAATGAAAATCAATTCCCAACATTCCCACATAATAACCCGCTCCGGCAGCCAACACAGGCAACTTGCTGATAGCGGCAAAGCCGCTGTAAAACAGGAAGCAAACGAAAGCTGCCACTATAAAAGCAACCACCGTATTGTTGGTAAAACTACTGGCACAAACGCCTACCGAAGTGTAAACAGCGGCCAGCATCATCAAACCCAGATAGCTGCCTGTTGCAGCCCCTATGTCTATACCACCTTTTGCACTCAATTGCTGCAGGCTGATGCCGTAAACCACTGTGGGAATAAGGGCCACAGCCACCACAAGCAGGCAGCCGATATATTTTCCCAAAACAATTTTTGAAGAACTGACAGGCAGGGTTTTCAGTATTTCAAAGGTGCCGCTTTTATACTCATCAGCCATGCTGCGCATGGTAATGGTCGGCACCAGGAAAAGAAGGATGTAAGGTGCAATGCTGAAAAAATTATCCAGCGAAGCATATCCAAAATCCAAAATGCTGGAATCGGGAAAAACAAACAGGAACAACCCCATCAGCAGGAGGAACAATACGATAGCGATATAACCCGTCAGGCTGCTGAAAAATTGTCGCCATTCTTTCAAACAAATCATCCACATAGGCCGTAAAACTAAGAATTATTTGGTCGAATCATACTTTGCATGTCCCGCAGCAGCATCATCAAATGACTTCATTTTACTTCTTCACAGTTTTTTCATATTTTTGCAACTGTCGGCAGGCGGATTTGTTTATTGTTCACCCTGCATGGCATTTTGTCTTTCATGAACTAATAAACGACCTACTCTTCTCTTTTTTCGGGTTAATCGTTTACAAAAATTAATAAAGACAATACTGGAGATTGGATTTCGCAGCAGCGGAAAAGTATTTTTTACTTTATTAAATAATATGCTGTACGCTACCCGGTGTAGCACAGCCTTAAATGAAAAGTATATGGACATTCGTACTGAATTAAAAAAGCGTATCCTGATTATTGACGGTGCTATGGGCACAATGATACAACGCCACAAGTTGCAGGAAAAGGATTATCGTGGAGAAAGATTCAAAGACTGGCATAAGGATGTGCAGGGAAACAATGATTTGCTCAGCATCACACAGCCATCTATCATAGAAGGCATTCACCTCGAATATCTATCTGCTGGTGCAGATATTATTGAAACCAACACATTCAGCAGTACCAGCATTGCACAGGCTGATTATGACATGCAATCGCTGGCTTATGAACTGAATGTAGTATCGGCAACATGTGCCAGAAATGCAATTAAAAAATTCCTTGCATCGGAAGAAGGTAAAGGCCGCAAAGCTGCATGGGTGGCGGGTGCCATTGGCCCCCTCAACAAAACCCTGAGCCTGTCGCCGGATGTGAACAATCCCGGCTATCGCGCCGTCACTTTCGACGAAGTCGCCACGGCTTATACTGAACAAATAAAAGGCTTGCTGGATGGTGGTGTGGACATTTTGCTGATTGAAACCATTTTTGATACACTGAATGCAAAAGCGGCCATTTACGCCATCAAAAAATATTTCCGCGAAAACAAACTACAGGAAATTCCTATCATGATAAGCGGAACAATCACCGATGCATCTGGCAGAACCCTGAGCGGACAAACTCTGGAGGCATTTTACAATTCCATTCGTCATGCCAACCCGTTGAGTGTGGGGCTAAACTGTGCTTTGGGTGCCACCCAAATGCGGCCACACATTGAGGAACTGAGCCAGATAGCAGAGTGTTTTACCTCTGCCTATCCCAACGCCGGATTGCCCAACGCCTTTGGTGAATATGACGAAGAGCCATCTGAAACAGCGCACATCATCGAAGAGTGGGCGCAGGAAGGTTTTGTAAACATAGTTGGCGGCTGCTGCGGCACCACACCCGACCACATCAAACACATTGCAGAACAGGTGAAGAATTTTAAACCACGGGGGTTGCCCGTTCTGGAAACGGAATTGGTGTAAACTTGATATCGCAGAATGGAATATTAAGAATCTTTTGAAGTCACAAATTGTGACTTCAAGTTTAAGAAAACAGATGATTTTTCAACTTGATATCACAGATTGTGATATCAAGTTGAAAAATTTGATTAAATAGGTTCAATTTTTATACTTAATAAAATGATAAACAGCAATATTACTTTTCAACCCTGATGAAAACTCAAACTTGATATCACAGATTGTGATATCAAGTTTGAGTTTTTCATCAAAAAATTTTGAAGTCACAAATTGTGACTTCAAACAACATTTTCTAACTGTAAAAATAATCGGATGGCGAAAGCAAATCTGGAAATCGTCAAAATAGACGATGAAATCATTGTCAATAAAATTCATATTGTCAGAGGCCAGAAAGTTATGCTGGATAAGGATTTGGCGGAAATGTATGATGTAGAAACTGCTGCACTTAATCAAGCAGTAAAAAGAAATATTAACAGGTTCCCCGAAGATTTTATGTTTCAATTATCAGAAGCAGAATGGGGAAACTTGAAGTCACAAATTGTGACTTCAAGTTATGGAGGTGTTCGTAAATTACCAAATGCATTCACCGAGCAAGGTGTTGCTATGCTTTCATCTATTTTACGTTCAGAAAGAGCAATCCAGGTAAATATCCAGATAATCAGGGTTTACACTAAAATGAAACAGTTGTTGGTGGACAACAAAGACCTATGGATGAAGCTGGAAAAAATAGAACAGGCATTGCTTCAAAAAGATGATGAAGTGCAGCACATATTTAAAGTTTTAAAAAAATTAATTACCCAGGAAGAAAAACCCCGTACTGAAATAGGTTTTCTTGCCGGAAGAGAGAACCACAAAGACACTAAGACACGGAGGAAAACGAAGGTTTAAGTGAAAGAAGAAGATGAGTATGTACACAAAATTATCAGATAGGGAAGAATTAATTGGAAAAGAAATAGTGGACATTGCTGTTAAAATTCACAAACAGTTAGGCCCGGGTTTATTAGAAAGTGTATATGCCAAGTGCTTTTATTATGAATTGTCTTTAAGAAAAATAAACTTTGACAGGGAAAAATGTGTTCCGATAATCTACAACGATTTAAAAATTGATGATGGTCTTAGATTAGACTGCTTTGTTGATGGGTTGGTAATTGTAGAATTCAAAGCACAGGAAAACTATCATGCTGTATGGGAAGCGCAAATAATGAGTTATTTAAAACTCACTAAAATTCGCTTAGGCTATTTATTAAACTTCCATGTTCCTTTAATGAAAGATGGAATCAAACGAATAATCATGTAAGTCTTAGTGCCTCTTTGCGCCTACGTGCCTTAGTGGTTCAAACAAATAAATAAATCTTAGTGCCACTTTGTGCCTTCGTGGTTCAAACAAAAAGAAATGAGTTCAACTATCAAACCTTACCTCCGCCTCGCAGGTCTCGAACCACTGGTCATTAGACCAGAAACCAATTTTGTAAACGTAGGCGAAAGAACCAATGTAACCGGTTCCAAAAAATTTGCCCGCCTAATTCGTGAAAACCAGTACGAGGAGGCATTGTCGGTAGCACGACAGCAGGTAGAAAACGGTGCACAAATACTGGATGTGAACATGGACGATGCCCTGCTTGAGGGTGTTCATGCCATGACCACTTTCCTCAACTTGTTGCAGGCCGAGCCGGACATTGCCAAGATACCTGTCATGATAGACAGCTCAAAGTTTGAAATCATTGAAGCTGGTCTAAAATGTGTGCAGGGCAAGTGCATTGTCAACTCCATCAGTATGAAGGAAGGCGAAGCGAAGTTTATAGAGCAGGCCTTCATTTGCAGAAGCTATGGCGCTTCGGTTATTGTCATGGCTTTTGACGAAAAAGGACAAGCTGACACCAAAGAAAGAAAAGTAGAAATTTGCCACAGGGCTTATAAAATCCTGACCGAACAAGTAGGCTACGACCCGCAGGAAATCATTTTCGACCCAAACATTTTTGCGGTCGCAACAGGCATTGAAGAACACAATAACTATGCAGTTGACTTCATAGAAGCCACAAGGGAAATCAAGCGGCTGATGCCCCTGACTAAAATAAGCGGGGGAGTGAGCAATATTTCTTTTTCCTTCCGTGGAAATGACCATGTGAGAGAAGCAATGCACTCCGTATTTCTCTACTATACTATTAAAGCTGGTATGGATATGGGCATTGTGAACGCTGGGCAACTGGTTGTTTATGATGAAATAGAACCCGAACTGAAACGGCTGTGCGAAGATGTTTTGCTTAACCGCAACAACGACAACAACGAAGCCACCGAAGCACTCATCAACTTTGCTGAAACTGTGAAAGCCAAAGGCAAAGAAAACATCAAAAATGAAGAATGGAGAAAAGAACCGGTTGAAAAAAGACTGGCTCATTCACTGGTCAACGGCATCACTGATTACATTGATGCCGATACCGAAGAGGCAAGGGTAAAATATCCCAAACCATTGGACGTAATAGAAGGCCCGCTGATGGACGGCATGAACATTGTTGGCGACTTGTTTGGCAGCGGCAAAATGTTTCTGCCGCAGGTGGTCAAAAGTGCAAGGGTGATGAAGAAAAGTGTTGCCTATCTTTTTCCTTTTATTGAAGAAGAAAAAAAGAATAACCCATTGGCCAAACAAGGCGGTGCTGCCAAAGTACTGATGGCGACTGTTAAAGGCGATGTTCACGACATCGGTAAAAATATTGTGGGTGTTGTACTCGGCTGCAATGGCTACGACATCATAGACATGGGTGTCATGGTGCCTGCCGATAAAATACTGGATGAAGCTGAAAAGGTAGGTGCAGATGTGATTGGCCTAAGCGGCCTCATCACCCCTTCGCTGGATGAAATGGTACACATAGCCCACGAAATGAAACGCCGGAATATGAAGCAACCGCTGCTCATTGGCGGAGCCACCACAAGCCGTATGCACACCGCTGTAAAAATTGCTCCGCAATATGACAACGGCGTGGTACATGTGCTTGATGCAAGCCGAAGTGTAACAGTGGTTACCAATCTTTTGAACAAAGAAACCAAGCCGGCATTTCTGCAACAAATCACCAAAGAATACGCAGACCTGCAAACACAATTTGCCAACAAGCAACGAAACAAAAACCTGATTGCTTACGAAGAGGCTGTTATTACCAAAGAATATTTTGACTGGAAAGGCTATCAGCCAACCAAACCGGCCATAGACAGTGTCAAGGTTTTTAAAGATTTTGATTTGGGAACGATTGCTAAGTACATAGACTGGGGTCCATTCTTCATCGGTTGGGAAATGCCCGGTCATTTTCCGGCGGTGCTGACCGATAAAATATTTGGGGAAGAAGCAACAAGGCTGTACAACGATGCACAGAAAATGGTCGAAAAAATCATTGCTGAAAAATGGTACAGTGCCAATGGCGTGATTGGATTTTGGCCAGCACTCAGCAACAATAGAGATACCGTTACTATTCAAACCGACAAAGGCCCGGTGAAACTGGAAAGCCTTCGGCAGCAATTGAAAAAGGCAATGGGTCAGCCAAGTTATTCACTCGCCGACTTTGTGAAACCAGAAGAAGCAGAAGGTGCCGAAACCGATTACATGGGAGCCTTTGCCGTGACCGTTAGCGGTGCAAGGGAACACATAGACCGCTTTGCCGCCGACCACGATGAGTACAACAAAATATTGGTGCAGATACTCGCCGACCGATTTGTAGAAGCCTTTGCCGAGTGCCTCCACCAACAGGTGAGGAAGGAATATTGGGGCTACGAAAAAAATGAAACCCTCACCAACGAAGAGTTGATAAGAGAAGGCTACAAAGGCATCCGCCCCGCACCGGGCTATCCCGCCTGTCCCGACCACACGGAGAAAATAAAACTGTTTGACCTGATGAACGTGACGGAAAACATTGGAATAGAAATGACAGAAAGCCTGGCCATGAACCCTCCGGCATCTGTTTGTGGCTGGTATTTTGCACATCCAAAAAGCCATTACTTTGGCTTGGGGAAAATAAACAAAGACCAGTTGGCCGATTATGCAGAAAGAAAAGGAATGAGCCTGGAAAAAGCAGAAAAATGGCTACGGCCTGTGTTGGAATAAGTTCCATTCCTCTCAAAAAATATTCATCACCTTATCTTCACCACATGGAAGAACTATTGCAGCAAATAGAAAATTACAAACAGGAAATAGCAAATTTTCAGGCAACTGATGCTGCGGAACTTGAAAATTTTCGCATCCGCTTTCTCGGTACCAAAGGCATTGTCAAAAATGTGATGGGCGAAATGCGCAACGTGCCAAACGAAAGCAAAAAAGAATTCGGCCAGGTACTCAATGCCTTCAAAATTGCTGCAGAAGAAAAATATGAATCGTTGAAGGAAAGCCTTGCTGATACAGAGTCTTCAGCTTCATCTTCCATTGACTTGTCGTTGCCCGGCGATCCTGTTGCCACAGGTACACGTCACCCGCTCACCATTGTCAGAAATAAGATGGTGTCTATTTTCAAAAGGCTTGGTTTTGCCGTGGCAGAAGGGCCGGAAATAGAAGATGACTGGCACAATTTCACTGCTCTAAACCTTCCCGAAAACCACCCTGCAAGGGATATGCAGGATACATTTTACCTGAATCAAAATCCCGACTTTTTGCTGCGCACCCACACCAGTAGTGTGCAGGCAAGGATCATGGAAAATCAAAAGCCTCCCATCCGCATTATTTGCCCGGGACGTGTGTATAGAAATGAAACCATCAGCGCAAGGGCGCACTGTTTTTTCCACCAGGTAGAAGGTTTGTATGTGGATGAGAATGTAAGTTTTGCCGACCTGAAACAAACGCTGTATTTCTTTGTGCAGGAAATGTTTGGCAAGGATGCAAAGATCCGTTTTCGCCCAAGCTATTTCCCCTTTACCGAGCCGAGTGCAGAGATGGACATTAGCTGCACAGTATGCGGCGGATCGGGATGCAGCCTTTGCAAACATACCGGTTGGGTAGAGATATTAGGCTGCGGAATGGTACATCCCAAAATGCTCGACAATTTTGATATTGACTCTGAAAAATATACAGGCTTTGCGTTTGGCATGGGCGTGGAGAGAATTTGCCAGCTCAAATATCGTGTCAATGATCTGCGGCTTTATTCTCAAAACGATATTCGTTTTCTGAGGCAGTTCACAGGTGCTTTATAGCAGCAACAGATTTATAGTTTTCAGAAAAACTTTTAGCAAAAACGAAACTGGCAAATGGAAAGTTTAGTTTGATTTTAAAATTTCCATCAGTACCATTTCTTCGTTGGTAAGATTGGCTTTTTGATCGTTTCTTTCTTCACGATCCAACCGATCAAAATATTTATGAAGGCTGTTTGTTTCATAAAGGGCAATCAGCATCGGGTGAACGTAATATTTTTTGCAAACCGTTCTGGTATTTCCCAATGCTTTTGAAACGTTTTCTAGGGCGGCCAATATATTTCTTTTAGTCTCTGCCTCCGTTTGTGTCATGCCCAGTTCCTTAAAAGCAAGCAGAGCCTGAACCGTGCCAGACCAGGTACGCAGATCTTTTGCAGTAAAGTCTCCGCCAGTATGTTGTTTAATGTAGTCATTCACCAGTCCTGAATCTATTGACTTTCTGTTTCCTTCGTCATCCAGATATTGAAACAATTCTTTGCCAGGTATATCCTGGCACTTCTTGACAATGGCCGACAACTTTTTGTTTTTGATACTGATGTCGTGATAAACTCCTTTTTTACCCTTAAATGAAAATCTGATGCTCTGACCATTTATTTTTACATGCTTGTCTTTCAGGGTTGTAATGCCATAAGATCCATTGGCTTTTTCATAAGAACAATTGCCGACTCTTATGTTTGTTCTTTCCATCAGGCTGACCACTGTTGCTAATACTTTTTCTACCTGCAAACCACTTTTGTCTAAATCTTTTTCTACCTGCAGTCTCAATTTTGGTATCACTTCTCCAAACGAAGAGAGCCTGAAAAATTTAGTGTGATTCCGCAGCATGTTCCATCCGGGGTGATACCTGTATTGCTTACGGGACTTGGCATCCAGACCGGTTGCCTGCAAATGAGCGTTTTCTTTTTCAGAGATCCATACATCCTGCCAGGCTGGCGGTATTACAAGGCTTTTGATTCTTTTCAACGTTTTTTCATCCACTATTTTTTTTCCTTGGAAAAAATAATCAAAGCCAGTTACTTTTTGCTTTCTTATGATGCCATTGCTACTGTCGTTCACATATTCCAGGTGAATGGCCTTGGCCGTGCTGGCCGGATCTTTCAAAATAGATTTGATGCGTTGTTTTGGTATCGCCGCCACTATTTCTTCAAATGATTTTGTTGACATAAAGTGCTTGTTATCCAACTATTAAAACGAAAATTAAGCCGGACACAAAACAATTTGTTTTCTATAAATTTTATTCGCTCAATTGAATGTTGGATAAAAGATTGAGTATCTATTTCTACATCCGTGATTTTCTAACCTTTTTCTTTATCAAAATCCACTGCTTTTCCAACTAAATACGTGGGTATAAAAATGATTACTTCATCTTATCTTTCTATTTCATAAAAACTAAATCATGAAACTATCCAACAATAGCCTGCTACAAAACAACGCTTTCATCAACAATATTTTTTCGCCTTCGGCAAATGGGAAGCGCTTTCAAGTCACGAATCCGGCTAATGGTAAGCTTATAATCGAAGTGTCCGATTGCGGTGAACAAGAAACAGATAATGCGATAGAAGCTGCACACAAAGCTTTCAAAACATGGAGCCGGACAACAGCAAAAGAAAGAGCAATTTTCATGAAAAAATGGTTTGACCTCATTATGCAAAATGCAGACGACCTTGCTTTGCTGATGACAACAGAACAGGGAAAACCATTGGCAGAAGCCAAAGGAGAAATTGTGTATGGCGCATCGTTCATAGAATGGTTTGCTGAAGAAGCAAGGCGAACCTACGGCGATGTCATTCCCAGTCCGGTGAAGGAAAAAAGGATACTCACCATCAAACAGCCAATAGGTGTGGTGGCAGCCATTACTCCCTGGAATTTTCCGGTGTCCATGATCACCCGGAAAATTTCACCAGCCCTTGCAGCAGGTTGCACAGTCGTGGTGAAGCCACCACATGAGACGCCTCTTTGTGCGTTGGCTTTGGCGCAACTAGCATTGGAAGCCGGCTTCCCCGAAGGAGTCATCAACATGGTCACAACCGCCTCGTCAAAGGAAGTCGGGAAGGTCATGACAGAGCATCCGGTTGTTAGAAAAGTATCCTTTACGGGCTCCACCGAAGTAGGCAAACAACTGATGGCGCAGAGTGCTTCTACCATGAAAAAAGTATCGTTTGAATTGGGTGGAAATGCTCCTAGTATCGTCTTTGACGATGCAGACGTTGACGTGGCAGTGAAGGCAACGATTGCCAGTAAATATCGCAATGCCGGACAGACCTGTGTGTGCACCAACCGTATTCTGGTGCAGGAAAATATTTACACACAATTTATGGATAAATACCGGATCGCAAATACTGCCTTAGTGGTAGGAGAAGGTACCGAAAAAGGCATACAGATAGGCCCGCTGATCACAGAAAAGGCAGTGCAAAAAGTAGAACGATTGCTTGCCGATGCAGTATCAAAAGGTGCAACCATCACATATGGCGGCAAACGGATCAAAGAAGGGAGTTTGTTTTACCAACCAACAATTGTTGAGAACTGTAATGCCACGATGGACATGCACGAAGAAGAAATTTTCGGACCTGTGTCTGCAATTTATACATTCAAAACAGAAGAGGAGGCCATTGCAATGGCAAACAATACAAGCTATGGTTTAGCCGCCTATTTTTTCTCACAAAACATCAACCGTATCTGGCGTGTTGCCGAAGCATTGGAGTATGGAATGATAGGCATTAACGAAGGGATTATTTCCCATGCCGAGGCACCATTCGGCGGAGTGAAAGAAAGTGGCATTGGCCGGGAGGGCAGCAGGTATGGAATTGAGGAATATCTGGAGGTGAAGTATTTGTGTATGGGGGTTAGATAGGTGATTAGATTTTACTTCAGGGGAATGCTTTACCCCGCAAGTTTAGGCGTTTATACTTTTCAGCAAACTGTACCCTATTGGCAGCAACGAAGACAGCCCTTGCGAACTTACTATTAAAGTACCGGCAAATTTCTGGATTGCATTTTTGAAAGTGAGTTGCATGGAGGGAAGGAACTTGAGTCTTCGCAGAGGAATTATGGGATACGGAGTGTGGGGGTGGGCGGGGTGAGGGTGTAGAAGGATAGCAAGGGTGTGGCGATAGCGGGTGCTGTGATTAAACTGAAAGACTCAAGGTATGAGGCGACGAGTGACGCATGTTTCAGAATGTCTGCGCTGCGCTGGACACCCAAGAGAATAAGGCTCCTTATGCAACAACTGGTGTTGAGGTGCGGATGCTTTTGTCTACAGTGTTAAAATAAAATTGTGGTAACAATACCACCCTAAGGTTTATTCATGCCAGGACAGTTGGCGACCTCGTAGCTGACTCTTTTGGTTATAGAACTTGGCGTCCCATCGGGTTTAATAAAACTAACTTCCACGTCCTTTGAATACTTGCCTGGCTTATACACCTTCGTTTTATATTCCGCAAGAAAACTCGAAGACAACTTAATATACTTTCCGTCTATTTTAATTCTTGGGTCCAAAGCAATGCTAAGATCAAGCATTCCAGCAGTTATTATTAATTCCTGGCCAGGCTTCAAATATTGGGAATTGATCCCCGTGAATGACAAGTACTCGTCGAAACTTTCATGAATGTTTGAAACTCTTCTATCGCAGAATTCCAAAATAGAGGCTTCTGTATTTTTTATATCATTTTGAAATCTTGTTAACTTATAAATTGTTTCAATCGCAGACAAATTGTTGAAAGATTGATCGAAAGATTTGTCTTTATTGAATAAAAAAATCTGCAGAGAAGAATCAAGTACCGTTTTATTTTGAAATTCTTTCTCTATTAAAGTGTCAACCTCTGTGAGACATAGTTTGTACTCATTTATTCTTTCAAATAATTCTTTTGCCTTTCCTTTTTTAATCAAAATTACTTCGGTTGCAGTATTATTATTTTCATCAGAAGTATTTCCGGCAACTCGGTGTTCATTAAACGCTACGATTTCACTTTTTAAAGCTTCTATATACTGATATAAATTGTTAGATAGACTTTGTATGGTATCTGCTTTTGACTTCCAAATTTTAGCCCTACTTTTAGACCACCACGGATATAGCTTTGACTCAAGCGACATCAAATACATTGTGTTTGATCGTTCAATCGTTCTGTTAGAATTTTCCAAACTCCTGTTCATTTCCCTAATCAATAGCAATTCCTTCTCAGAATTAGAACCTATAAATCCACTGCACCCCGCAAAAAATACCATAATCATTAGAATTATTATTACGACTTTCATACAATTTCATTTTTGAAATAAAAATAACATAACTCCTACATTTCCTAAGCATCTTTTGGGTCTGATACCTCTTTTCTCATAAAAAACATTGTGCTGAATAGAATTCTAAGGTTTTGTTACATGCAAAGTTGGACAATATGAAGGTCGTTGGTAAATGACGACTATCATAAGTAGCAAAACATGGAAAAAGCTGAATAAAGCAATGCGGTAAAAGTGAGTGACACAACCGGAGCTGAGTAAAGAACTAATGCCGGGGCAAAAAAACCACTCTGCAAGGCAATTAATTTTTGGCTCTCTCGTCTTTCCAAACGAGTTTGATCAGTTTGGCTTTGTCGTTGAAATCGGTGCATTTGCCATCGCCTCTGCCGGTGAAGCCGCCGGAGGGGGCGCAGACGTAATTGCAGTTTTCATCAATGGCGGTGGCGAAAAAATCGCAGCAGTTGGCGGACATGAGAAAAACCGTTTTGCCATTGTATTCGTATTGTTCTACGGTGGCCGGGGGGTTCCACATGGGTAGCTTTTTGATGCTGTCTATCTGCTGCTGAAGGCAAGTGGGTATGCCATAGCCGGAACCGGTTTGAACGGTTGTGTCGGGTGCAGCCACCACTTTGCGGTGACAGGCAAACGAGGAAGCTGCAACGGCAACAATGAGCATCATGTATTTCATAACGGTGGGATTTATTTTTTTTGTCAATACAAATATAACAGTTGCCTGCCTGAAAAAATGAAAGGTTTTTAGTGCTTGCATTGCCACTCAAATCATGAAACGTCCATTTATCCATCATGCTAATTTGAACTCTTGTTAAGGACTGTAACTTTATCTTTTGAAAATCGTTTTGAGGATTAGACTATATTTTTTAGGTATGAAACTGCTACTACTTTCTGTTATTTTTTTCTGCTTCTCCAGTTCTGTTTTTGCACAGGAACCTGTGCGCACACTGGCTGCTGTGCGCACAAATCAGATGATCATCATTGACGGCGATCTGAAAGACAGTGCCTGGAAAAATGCCCCTGTGGCAACTGATTTTTTTGAGAACAGACCCAACTTTGGCGCAAAAGAAAATTATAAAAGCCGGACTGAAATTAAGTTGCTTTACGACGATCAGGCGATCTATGTTGCCGGATTCTGTCACGAAACAAAAGATAGCATTAGCACGGATCTGGTGGGCCGTGATATGGTTGGCTCTAACGATTTTGTCGGTGTGTTGTTCGACACTTATCATGACAAAATAAATGGCTTTGGCTATTATGTAACGCCGCTGGGGGAGCAGTATGATGCCAAATATTCTTCGCAAGGTGAGGACGGAAGCTGGAATAGTGTGTACACCTCTGTGGCTAAAATAGTGAACGATGGATGGACATTTGAAATGAGAATCCCTTACTCCGCCATCCGTTTTTCGAGCAAGGGAAAACAAAACTGGGGGCTGAACATTACCCGCAGAAGAAAGAAAACCGGGCAGCAGTTTTTTTGGAACCCTTTAGATCCGAAGATCAATGGTTTGTTTACACAGGCAGGTGAATGGACTGGGGTGGAAAACATAAAAGTGCCGGTGAGGTTGTCTTTTTCGCCCTATTTTTCTACTTATTTCAATCACTATCCTTACAACGAGGCCGGTGTCAAAAACTGGAGTTCGTCTTTGAGCGGTGGCATGGATGTGAAGTATGGCATCAACCAATCGTTTACGCTGGATGCCACGCTGATACCCGATTTTGGGCAGGTGCAGAGCGACAACCATGTGCTGAACCTGACGCCGTTTGAAGTGAAATACAATGAATACCGCACTTTTTTTACCGAAGGAACAGACTTGTTCAGTAAAGGAAATCTTTTTTATAGTCGAAGGATTGGTGGTGCACCCATTCATGGTTATGGCGATTTGCAAAGTGGTGAAAAGGTGATTTTAGATCCTTCGGAAACCAAATTGATCAATGCTATTAAGGTGAGTGGCCGCACATCTTCGGGGTTTGGTGTGGGTGTGTTGAATGCCATTACCGCACCGCAACATTCGGTGATAGAAGATAGCACCGGCAAACAAAGAAAAGTGGAGACCAACCCACTGACCAACTACAACATTGTGGTGTTTGACCAGGCGCTGAAACACAACAGCAGCGTATCGCTCATTAACACAAGTGTGTGGCGCAGCGGGCAGGACTATGATGCCAATGTGACCGCTGCGTTGTGGGATGTGTACGACAAAAACGTGAAGTACAATTTCTTTGGAAGAGTTGGCCGGAGTGTGCTGGTGGGTTATTTACCCGATCATAAAAATCAGAACGGTTCCATCTTCGACATTAACTTTGGAAAAACAAAAGGTGTCTTTAACTGGGTGGTGAGCCAGAACCTGGCAGATGACAAATACGACCAACGTGACCTGGGTTATTTTACCAACAGCAACTACCAAAACTATAGCGCATGGATTGGCTACAAACTACTGAAGCCAAAGAGTTTTTATCAAAACCTCTACTTCAATTTCAATACAGGGCTTAACCAGCGTTTCGTTCCCCGCACATTTCAGAATGTGTGGATCAATGCCAACGTGAACGGGCAACTGAAAAACCTGTGGAATGTGGGTGCAGAGTTTAACTGGAGTGGAAAAGAGAACGATTTTTATGAACCCCGTGTCCCCGGTTTCAACTTCATCAGACCTTACAATTTTAACCCCGGATTTTGGATTAATACCAACTCTGCCAAGAAGTATTCAGCCTCTGTTACCTTTTACGTCGCCTACCTTCCGCAGTATGACAGCAAGGCGTTGGACTTTAACATCAGCCAGCAATACAGGTTCAATAATAAGCTGACCATCAGTACATCGGTTTATGCAAACTATGGAAACCGGAATATGGGTTTTGCCACCACTATTGACGACGACAAGCAGACCCTAATAGGGCTTAGAGACAGACGAACAATAGAGAACCTGCTGACCGTCAAATACAATTTCAACAACAAAATGGGGCTCAGCTTCAGGGCAAGACACTACTGGAGCAAGGTGACTTACAAAGACTATTTTCTGCTGGATGAAAAGAGCGAACTGGTTCCCTACAACTTTATTCCAACAGAAAAGAATAACCCGAATGACAATGTTAATTTCTTCAACATAGACATGACCTATACCTGGCAATTTGCCCAGGGCAGTTTCATTAATATTGTGTGGAAAGATGCCTCGGAACTATTTGACCATGAGGTGCAACCACGTTATTTTAAAAACTTTAGCAACACCTGGAAAGAGCCACAGGCCAACAGTTTTTCGCTTCGGGTTATTTACTACTTAGATTATTTGAGTATTCACAAACGGCGAAAGGGGGTGTAGAAGAAGAGATGCTGGTTTAGACCTTGCAGATACCATGCTTGATAGCGAACACGACCAGTCCCACACGGGTTCGTAAACCTGTTTTTTCAAACAAAGTATCACGGTAGCTTTCCACGGTTCGGGGGCTGCAAAACATTTTATCGCCAATTTCTTTGTAGGTCAATTCGGTGGCGGCGTATTGGAGAAATTCTGTTTCACGTTCCGTGAGGTGGATGTTGTTTTCAGGTGTCTTATCGCTGCCCGCCATGGCGGAAAACACTTTGCTGGCAGCCCAATCGGGGTAGTACATGCCCCGGCTAACAATGGCTTCCAACGCCTTTTCCAGCTCAGTCGGGTGAACATTTTTGTGAAGGTAGCCACGGGCTCCGGCCCTGATCATTTTAATGAGTGACTCATCATCATCCTGCATACTGAGTGCCATGACAAGCACCGCAGGGTGGTGCTCCTTTAACCAACTCGCGGTTGCAAATCCGTCCATCACCGGCATACTAATGTCAAGCAAAACAATGTCCGGAATGTTTTTAGCGAGTGCAAATTTCTCCTGCAAAACCTTTCCGTTTTCAACTTCGTACAGCACTTCAAAGTTTTGAAAACTTTCAATAATGCCGCTTAGTGCTTTGGCGATCAGCAGGTGGTCGTCGGCTATGGCTATTGTGTGTTTCAAGATTTGTTGATTGGTTTATTGGTTAATTGGTTTATTGGGTTATTGGGATTGAAATGCTTAGGGTTGTACCATTTCCCTGTTTGCTTTTTAATTCATAAACCGCTCCTAGTTCTTCAGCCCGTCGTTGCATGTTTTGCAGGCCAATGCCGTTGGATGTTATGTTGGTGTCAAAGCCTTTGCCATCGTCGGTTGCAGTAATGTTTAGTTGGTTGTTTTGGATGCCAAGGGTGATCGTTATCTTTCTGCAACCAGCGTGTTTCAGGCTGTTTTGAATAAACTCCTGCAGCAGCCGGAACAAAACATTTTTAGTTGCCTGTGGCAATGTGATTTCGTTTTCATGACTGATAACGGATACATGGCACACACCGGACACATTGATGCGTTTGGCTTCTTCTTTCAGCAAAAATAGAAGGTTTGCATTGGCCAGTTGCGGGTTGGTCAGTGTCTTGCTCAACTGCCGCAATTCACTCAGCGATTCATCTATGATAGTACTGATGGCAACTATTTTTTCGTCCAGGTTTTGTGTGGTTTTTATGGAAAGCTGTTTGGTGTATAATGAAGCCAATGTGAGCTTTTGACCCACATTATCATGTATCTCCCTGCCTATGTGTTGCATGGTTTGCTGCTGGGTGTCCAGCTGTTTTTCCAACAGTTCCTGTGTGTGTTTTTCATTCAGCATGATGGTTTCTTTTTGATGTTCAAGTTTTCTTTTTCGGTATTGGATAATGAAGATGAGTATGCCTGCAATCAGAATTGCAAAACCTATAGTTGAAGTAATAAGTGCTATAATTATTTCGCTTTTCCCCATATTAAACCGAGTGTAAAAAAAGTGTACATGTTGTAATTAAAAAGAAATGACAGGTACCAATAACCCGTGGCAATGCTATGATAATTATGTGTATCCAAAATATTGTACAATGACCTGAAAGGAAGCATAATGATCATGTAAATGATTAGCCCTGATGATACCCAAAAATGTATATCGCTTTTAAAAAAAAGGATGCTGTCTTTTTGCACGAGCCTAATGAAATATTTTATGGACAAAACCAGTATTGCAACCGAGCCAAACTGATAAGAAAGGATACTATATTTTACATTTGACCCACTCAATAACAACTCTTCTGCCAGGAACAAAGCTATGTATCCAATCATGAAAAACTGGCTGATGGATAACATTCTCTTTGTTTGAAAGGGTTTGCCTAACAGCCATAAAAGGAATAAAAAGTAAACAGGAATATTGACATAACGGTACCAGCGAACATTGGTTCCAGGCACGTAAGTGGCTAAATATTTTCCTACCATTTCCGTGAGGAAAATAAAAAACAAAAAGATTGTAAACCATTTCCAATAAGTATGCTTCCATTTGTTCCAATAATAGAACCCTGTGCAGGCAGCGGTCAGTTCAAACACATTTAAGACCCATTTTAACAGATGCTCTATAGACATAATAATTGTCGTATTTAAGGTTGTGGATCAGGACTGAAGCCATCTACAGCATCTAAGGTTCCATTACAGTCTGAGCTTGGCGGACACAAATCGCCCTGGTTCATAGAAACAATGCCTGATGTACCACCCGTTCCGGACCCACTGCCAGCACCTGCACTTCTGTAATGAAGCGGGGAAGTAGTTCCTGCAATCATGAATAAAGACTTATTGAAAAAATCAGGTTTGGGGTTCGTTTGAGTAACATCCCGGCTTTTCCATTGTTCTTTCATTAAATCTCCCAAATCTGTCACTTTACCTGTAGCTGCACTTACCCTTGGTTCAAAGTCCACGTTTAAGCCATTGTCGTTTGCATAAGTAGCTGTCAAAAACAAGGTATGATGTATTTGCGATAACTCATCACGTTTATAAGTTATTGGATAGTTCGCATAGTAAAACCTGACTCCTAATTGAGATGATTTGAGATCAACCTTTCCTGCATATTTTTCCAACAGGCAAATGAATTTTTTGAGAGTATCTACTGAATACCAGCAACTTCTGGCATCTTTAAACTCTTTGTCAACTGCATAACTTGTCGTCATGGCGGTAAGTTGGTTTGTTACATAAGCATTGTAAACCCTTTGGTGTGTGTACCGGTATCTGGCGGTCACATCGGTAAATTCAGAAGCAGTTTCACCATGTATATCATCAGTTACGCAATTGTAACAGGAAGAATACATAGGTTCTTTGTTTAAGTGAAAGCTTCCATTACCATCGGTTACGCCACCGATTGTTTCACACGATTGGAAATAAAGAAAAATGAGTGTGAGGACATTAGTAACCAAAAGAATCTTTTTCATAAAAGTTGTTTTAAGGTTTGTATAAATTTTTATAACCACAAAGTAACCAACCAATCCCGGTTTTTCAAATAGTGTTTCAAACATTTCTTCACCCGTTAAATGACGGTAAAACAAACCGTTGTTTCATTCTTTTTTTCCGTTGTTGGAGCATTGCTTATGGCCTTTTGGCAATGCAGTTTTGTGTGGGGCTTTGAGTTTTATTAATCAGCAACAATTCATTCATATTGCTTGATGACTTGGTCATTAGAAATGATCATTCGTAAAATAGCATCTTGTCATTCTATTTTTTTATATTATCTTTAACCACACTTCAAAACACAGTTCATCGAATGTTTGGATGCAACCCCAAAAATGACCGTATGGCTACCTGGCTGTTTGCGATGCTGCTGTTGATGTGTAACAATGGATGGTCTCAAAAGTACAACTACGTCAACACATTTACCACAGACAACGGCCTGCCCAGCAACCACATCTATGACATGACCGAAGACAACCAGGGTTTTCTGTGGATAGCCACCAACAATGGTGTCAGCCGTTTCGACGGCAAATATTTCCAAAACTTTTCGGTGAATGACGGGCTGCCAAACAACGATGCTGTGCAAGTGGTAAAGGATGGCAGCGGCACCATTTGGGTAAACTGTTACAAGGAACACGTTTCTTATTTTGACAACCTCACCAACCGTTTTGTTTTATTGAAGGGAAATGAAGATGTAGAAATGATTGCAAAAGTTTTTTACTTGTTATCTCTAAATAACGACGGTAACTTATTTTTTCAACCAGGTAACGGTATTGCTTCTTTTTTATTGAAGAGATTGGATAAAAAAGGCGAGTCACTTATTTTACTACGGTCAAAAGAAACAGTATCAATAGGAAATCAACAATATTTTATTGGCAGAGGAAGGATTGGTAATAAAGTTTATGGAATAAATATCTATACCGTTGAAAAAATAGTTGATAGTTTTAATATTCCTACAACACCTTTATCGGTCTATTTCACCTATAATGGCAAATTTTATGAAATGAACGACAATTGTGTTAAAAAAATTACTGTAAAAAATATTCTGCCGATTATTTACACCGTTGATTCTATTTCTTTTCATTTTCCTGTATCACGCATTTTCCCGGTATGCAATCAGAAGTTTGTTGTCATTAGTAGCAAAATGATTTATTTGTTAGATGAAAATAAATTTTCGATAGAGGATTCTATTGAAAATGTAAGCGATGCCAATACTGCTTTCATTGATAAAAACAATGGTTTGTGGGTCGGCACTTTAGACAAAGGATTGGTACATTACCGAAAAGGTGTTGTGCAGCGAAAGGCAATACCACCCAATCTTATTAAGACCAATTTCCTAAGTATTGCTGCATCACCCAAAGGGGAAATATTGGCAGGCAATTATTATGGATGGTTGTTGCAGATAGTCAGCAATCGTTTTATCAGCCACCAGGTTTCGATTTCTTCAAAAGGGTTTTGGTTAAGGAAAACATTTTGTGTAAACAGCAAAGTCATTACGTTGAGTGATTACTTCTGCGGAATTGATTTTAAGCACAAAATCATCATTGAAAATAAGCCCAAAGGATGGATTTACTCTTTAAAATCTGCGGCTATTTTGAATGATTCCATTGTCATAATCGGCACTCACGAAGGTTTAGTAAAATTAAACATCAACACAAGGGCATATTTGCTTGTCAATAGCATTCAGCGCCGAACACTAAGCCTGGTAAAAGGAATGGGAAATTTAGTTTATTACATAAGTGCAGACGGACTTTATGAATATGATTTTGATAAGAACATTGAAATGCACATTTCTCTCAATCATTATCTTGAAAACAGCAAACTATCTGCACTCGCATCTGCCCCGGACAGCACACTGTGGGCAGCCACCACCACCGGGAAAATACTGGTTTTAAAAAATGACCAATGCGTGGCCAACATCCGCAACAGAGCAGGGTTGCCGCAAAACATTGTGTGCATGAATGTGTTTAAAAACAAAGTGTGGGTGGGCAGCAAAACGGGCATTTCGGTCATTCATTATTCCTGGAAAAATAAAGGGCTTGATTACTCCATCAGCAACATTTCCAAAACCGATGGCCTACCAAGCAATGCAATCAACGATTTTGCTTTCTTCAACGATACAGTCTATGCTGCTACTGAAAATGGCATTGCCAAAATCCCTTTCAACTTTGCTTCTTTCCAGGCCGACATCGTACCACGGCTTACGGAGGTGCGGGTGAACCAAAAGCCTCTATTAATAGGCAATCATTTCAGCCTGGCTGCCAACCAAAACAATATAGCACTCACATTTGCAGGAGTAGACTTAACGGGTCATTTTCTAAAACTACAATACGCCACTGACAACGATACGCTGTGGAACGACCTGCAAGGCAACACACTAAACACACAACTCTACAGTGGTCACCACCGCATCAAAATAAGGGCGGTAGATGTAAACAACCACATCAGTAAAACAGTGCTGCAATTAACCTTTACCATCGCCACTCCTTTTTACCAGCAATGGTGGTTTATCACCCTTGTCGCTTTGCTTTTCCCCGGCTTGCTGTTGTGGTATTTATTTAACCGGAGGCAGCAAATTTTGAAAGCTGATTTTGAAAAACAATTAGCCCTCGAAAGGGCGGGCAACCGAATAACCGCCGACCTGCACGATGATATTGGCACCACACTCAGCAGTATTAATATCTACAGCAATATTGCAGGTCAATTGATAGAAACAGACCCTGGCAAAACCAAAGAAATACTGGGCAAACTATCCTTGCAAACAAAGTTAATGCTCGAAAACCTGGGTGAAATTATCTGGAGTTTAAAGACGGGCAAAGACCAGTTTGTCAACATTGAAAGCCGCATCAAAAACTATGTAAGCGATGTGCTTGGTGCCTCCAATATGGACTACCAAATAAACATTGCCCAAAGCATCAACGACCTGAAAGATGTGCGGCTGCGAAAGAACGCATTGCTGATTGTGAAAGAAGCAGTCAACAATGCTGTGAAGTATAGCAAAGCCACCACTATCAGCATCAACATGCGTATTGAAAACGATGAAGTGCTGTTGGAAATAAACGACAACGGCATAGGATTCAATGAAAGCAAAAGCACCATGGGAAATGGACTGCAGAATATGAACAAACGGGCAGAAGAGTTAAAAGGTACAATGGAAATAGATTCCAAATTTGGCAAAGGAACCTGCATTCTTGCCCGCATTCCTTTGACGGATTGGGAGAAGGAACAATGAGACATTTTATGGCTTGAGCATTATAGCGAATCACTCAAACGATTCAGAATATCCATATTCTCGTGTAAAATTCTAATGATTTCAATTTCGGACGAAGAACATTTGTAAAAGATAAAATGAGATTTTACTTTAGAAGCTCTATAGCCTTTTCTAAGATGGTTAAAATCCTTCCCGGATTCAGGTTTAAAAGCTAAAAATTCAACTTCGTTATAAATCAAACGGTGGTATCTGTCAGCCTGCTCAAGTGACCAATTTTGAACGGTATATAACCAGATTTCCTCTAAATCCTCTATTGCTCTTTTATGGAAAACAATCTTTAGTTTCCTCATAAGTGCTTCTTATGAAGGTTTGCTAAATGTGCTTCGGGGTCAAAATTTTCAACTCTTTTAGATTTTTCTCCACGAATCAACGCTTTTAACAATGCAGACTTTTTTTCTTCCTCTGACTCAAGCATCCGCAATGCAGTTCTTACAACTTCACTTGCAGAACTGTACTTACCAGAAGACACCTCGTTGACAATAAATTTTTCAAAATGATCTCCAAGAAGAACGGATGTATTTTTTGCCATGCTAATTTATTTTAATTCAAAAATACCAATTATTGGTATATTCACAAGTTTTTCTGATGAAATTTTATTTTTTCTACGGGATAATGAAACTTCAAAGGCTAAGAAACAGAAGTAACACCAGATGAAAGTCTTAAAAACTATCTTTCAGGAGATTTGGGATTTAGGTGCATCTCCCTATATTTAGTGAGTTTCACCAACTGCCAATCTTTTTACTTTTACAAAATGTCAATCCGCGTATTTATTTATGAAGACAACATGACCCACCGCGACAGTCTGCGGGCATTGATCAACCTGAGCCAGGAACTGGAATGGGTGGGTGATGCGCCGGACTGCAGCCATGTTTTGGAAGACATGGAAGCTTATTATCCCGATGTGGTACTCATGGACATCAACATGCCATTGGTCAACGGGTTGATTGGCCTGGAGCTTATCAAGAAAACATATCCATCTGTCAAAGTGCTGATGCAGACAGCGTTTGAGGATACCGAAAGAATATTTACCAGCCTGCGCAATGGCGCCAATGGCTACATACTAAAGAAAGACAGCGTAGCCCGCCTGTGCCAGGCCATACAGGAAGTGTATGAAGGCGGTGCAGCCATCAACCCCGGCATAGCCAGCAAAGTGCTGGAATATTTTAAACCCCAACCACCCGAAAACAACCTGAGCCAACGCGAAAACGATGTGCTTGCACTGCTGGCAAAAGGTTTGAGTTATAAGATGATAGCAGACCAGCTATGTGTCAGCTACAGCACTGTGAACACCCACACCAAAAACATCTACATCAAGCTCCACATTTCTTCCCTCGGCGAAGCAATCGCTTATTACTACCAACACATTAAGCAGCCCTGACATTTCACTACAATTAGGGATTTGCGCCCTGCTTTCTATACCCATTTTTGTGTAGCAAATGATTGAAGCAACAAACCGGATTTTGTAAGCATTTACAGCTACAAAGACACAAAGTTTTTCACTAAGGACAAAAATGAAAATGGACTTCTCTGTGTTTCTTCCGTTTAGGACCGCTGGCCTTTTTCTATGGTAAAATAACCCCTGAATGTGCACCTACCCCGTTAAATGACGGTAAGCAAATTCCGTCTTTTATCAAAAGGTTTTAGTCATTCACACATTGTTTACAGCACGGCTGTTTTCCATTTTTGCACTGTTGAATTTATGTAAACACAACACCATTTTAAAGTCCAACATGTCCTATCAAAAAATCCAGCGATGCCGAAAACTGCATAGAGTAGGCAAACCACAAAAAATTATTTTTATGAAAAGGGTATTTTTATTTTTTGCAGCAGCACTGCTGACTGCACAGGTGACAATGGCACAGGCACCCAGCATCTTAAATAGCTATCCCAACGGTTTCGGCATTGGTGTGCCGGTTGGCCCCAACTTTTCCGATGCCGCCTTGCACATTAAGGCAGACGACAACCTAAATTTTATTTCACACAATGGCCAATCCTTGCTTTTTTGTGAAACAGCCAAAGCACCCGGAGATTACTTTCGATTGATGAATAATAAGGGTAGTGCGGGTGGAACATTTGCTCCCTGGCTCTTCGGTTCAGTCACTACAGATGCAGCTACTTCTGCAATTCACATGGGAGCGAATATTACGACAGCTAATGATGTAGTCAACACCTCGCCTGCCATGTTATTTTCAGTTATGAGAGATTATGTGTCCAGAAGTTCCCAGGAAACGCCGACCGTACCGGCTACAGCAATCGTTAACAGGCCATTGTTTCAATGGAACAACTACTCCACACCCCTAATGACAATTACTCCTACCACCACCGCCTTTGGCAATGCGAAATTGGGTTTTGGCATGACAAACCCGGTTTATAAAATGGATATTACAACACCGGGTAGCGGCACCAATGACGGTCTCAGAATTACAAACACGGGCAACTATTCTGCTATGCTGCGCCTCAAAGCAGCTTCATCCGGTGGTCACGACTGGTCATTGCAATCATCGGGCTTGTTAAACGGTCCTGGTCCGGGGCACTTGTTTTTTTATGACAACACTACCAGCCTTTATCGTTTTTTTGTAAAAGGATCGAATGGTAACGTAGGCATTGGTGACAACAATTCCCTGACCACCTTGCCACAACTCAAGTTGGACATCAACACACCAAGTTCCAACGATGGTATCAGGGTAACGCAAACGGGAACGACTGCTGCTACACTATCTTTAACAGGAGGAAGTGCAAGTGGCAAAAGGTGGGCATTCCACTCCTCCGGAACCGGCAATGTGCAAGGTCCGGGTCATCTATTATTTTGGGACTGGACAACCAATGTAGAAAGAATGCGCATTAACCAAAATGGCTTCGTAGGCATCAACACTGCCAATCCCACTATTAGCACACAACCAACACATTTGTTTCACATAAAGTCCAACATTGTAAATGGTGCAAATGTGGATCCTGTCCGCATTGAAACACTCAACGCTGCTACAGACAACAACCTGGTAACTGTAGATGCAACAGGTGTGTTGCATACACGAAACATTGCTTCTCTGCCAAGTGCTGGCATTACCAATTCTTGCATCAGCATCAACCAGGTTCCAAAGGTGATTGATGCGAGTGGTAACCTTGGTTGTGGCAGCATTTATGACAATGGAAATGTAGGCATCGGTACTACTAATCCTCTTCACAAAGTGCATATAGACAATGGCGCACTCATGTTATCTGGTGCTGTAGCAGGTTTTGGCGGCCCGCAGTTGTTATTCAGTGACAACCTGACCACCAACCCTAATGGACGCTGGGCTATTGAATATACAAGCGCACCAACTGTGGGAGGTCTCAATTTCTGGACACCATCCCCAGGAGGAACCGCAGGAAATTATAATATTTTTATAAGAAACGATGGCAAAGTAGGTATGGGAGTTACTGATGAAAGCTCAGACCCAAATTATTCTCCAACAGCGTTTGCAGGCAACTATAAATTGTATGTAGGTGGCGGCGGCATTATTACGACTAAAGTAAAAGTGGCAGTATACAATAGCACCAACTGGGCCGACTACGTTTTTGCACCTGAATATAAACTGAAAAGCCTGGATGAAGTAGAAGCATTTACCAAAGCCAACAAGCACCTGCCAGGCGTGCAGTCTGCCAGCGAATTGGTGAAAGATGGCGGCATAGATGTGAGCCAGATGTTTGCCAAACAAATGGAAAAGATAGAAGAGCTGACACTTTACATGATAGAGATGAAGAAAGAAATCACGGCTTTGAAAAATGAAAATGCAGGATTGAAGTCATCTATTGTTTCACCTTCTAAAAACTAAAACCATGAAACCAATTTATTTACTGATCGCAATACTGTTGCAGTTTGCGATGGCACAGGCGCAAAGCCCGGATTGGACAGTGGTACCCAATAACCTTGCTACACCTGCCAACACGGTCACGCCACTGCCCGGCACATACAGCACAACACCATACTATGCAGCCAACTGCGCCTATGACAACAGTGGCAACATAGCGTTTTATGTAGTGGACGGCAGCATTTACAACGCCGCCGGCACCTTCACAGGAAGCCTGACACCGTCACTTGGCTACAATGGGAAAAAGATCATCATTGTACCCGACCCGGGCAACTGTAATGCAAGGCTCATATTCCATACAGGGGGCGATATAATAGTGGGTGGTTCTACATCTTGTTATCATGTCACCTATGTAAGATGCACCCGTGTTGTAATATCCGGCAGCAGCTTAACAATAGTGCACAATTACTCTTCCAGTGCTTTTGTCAACAGCGTTAGCCAGTGCAATTTGTATGTCAGCATGGCTGTTTCCAAACCATTGAGCAGCGGCAACCGCTACTTGTATGTGGCAGGCGACAAAAGTATTTTTAAGTACGTCATTAGCCCAACAGGCATCAGCCTGCCACTCAGTTACACAACGGGCTACGACAGTCGCCCTACTGATCTGGAAGTGTCGCCAAGCGGCGATAAGGCGGCCTGGTCCGATGCCAACACAAATAATGGAATCAGGTACATGAACCTGGATGCAAGTGGAGACTTTGTAAGCTTCTTCCAGTTTCCCGTTTCTTTGGGTGCTGATCAATCATCAGGTCTTGAATTTTTCAACAACACACAGGTACTGGTATCAGCAGGCATTGGTTCCGCCGGGGGCATTTACAAAGCCGATTTATCAACCAGTGTTTCCAACCAGGTCATTGTTGATTCTTTGTTTGCAAAAAGCCAGTTGGAAATGTCGCTGGATGGAAAAATTTATGCCGCCTCAGCTACAAAGTTGATGGGCATAGATCCGGTATCAATTGCAACTGTCTTTGTTACCATGCCCGTTATCAGCAAGGCTGCCTATCTGACTATTAACTATTACTCATTGCCAAGCCAGTTAGACGGCGAAACTTATAGCCAGACCTTTTCCTGTACACCTCCATGCCCAATTAATGTAACCATCACAGGCACATACACCACCCCACTCACGGAATCGCAAACGTGGATTAAAAGCAATGCAGTCACCATTATCCCGGCCACCGCTATAGTTAAGCTGGATGCCGATCCGGTAAATGGTTATGTAGAATTAAATCCCGGTTTTGAAACACAACCTGGAGCATTGTTCATAGCGCAGGCATTGGATGGATGTGGCTCAGGCATTCCGTCAAGGCAATCGCACTCAATCACAAGAGCTGCACAATCGCTTTTGGGCAACGGCCATCAAGACCTGGCGAAACTGGATGATGCCATCAAGGTATATCCCAATCCAACCAAAGGCAGGATAACTGTGCAACACCAAAGCCCTATTAAACTGCTACAGGTTTACAACGCCAATGGCTTGCTGCTGCAAACTATTCGTGAAGTAAAAACGACCTCTGCCGAAATAGATTTGGGAGCATATCCTTCGGGCATTTATCTGTTGCGTGCAGATGGTAAAATGGCAGGTAAAGTGATGAAACAGTAAGACAGCAGCTAATTAAAAACCCTTTGCATATTTAAATAAACAACGGAAAAACAACCGTTGTTTATTTCCTTCTTTTAGTGATTTACGCAATGGCTGCAGTCCTGCTATTTACCCTTCTTGCAGTGTAAAGTTTATCTAAAATACAACACCATTTAAAGTCCTGCATTTCCTAAAAAAACCCAGCGATGCCGAAAACTGCATAGAGTAGGCACAATCAAAAAACTATTTTTTATGAAAAAGATTTTTTATCTCACCATCATGCTGTGCTTCATGGCACTCTACAGCATTGCCGGAACTATCAATGTGAGTACAGCAACCAGTAGTTCAGGAGGGGCGTTAAGCAATCCCACACCCGATCCTTTTTGGAAGGTTTCAGCAGCCAATGGAAACGTTGCCAGCAACACACCATTTGTTGTTAGTGCTTATCTGCCTTATTGGGAGCCAAGCCCCGTGACAGGTACTAATGCAGGTTGGCTAAACCCCGTTCCTCAACGGTTCGTGAACGATACGGGTACTTACACTTTTGAGAGGCCATTTACAATTGCCCCTTGCACGGACAGTTTTGTTACCAACTTCAGCGTAGCTATTGATGACACACTTCAATCAGTGGAGTTGGTTTCTCCAAGCGGCGTGATCACAGTATTGCCGAGACCACCTCACAGCCGTTTTTTGCAATCACCGATTGTGTACAAAATATCTTGCCCTGCTGCCGGCACCTGGCGCATAAGGGTAAAGGTTTTTTACTATGATGTACTAGGCGCCTTTATGCTTTCAGGCTACATCAATTACGGCGAGCCAAACTGCTGCGACAAAAGCTGTACAGTTCTTGTAAATGTGCCGCAAATAAGCCCAAAAAATTATGCCTGTGGAAGCACCTATAATGTTAAGTGCAATGCCGATTACACCTTCAACCGGCGCATAGCTTGCCAGTCCACTACAAGCTGCGGCACCACCACCTTCAAAGGCACTACGCTTAAAGACAACTTTAACAACACACCCGCCTGGGCCGCTTCTTTCATCGCATCGTCATCAGCCAGTACCACACTTGCTATACCCGCAGGTGCTACTCCCGGCATGTACACGATTACTTATTATTATGGAAAAGGAAACAACATTTGCGATTCCTGCAAGATCATTTTAAACCTCACCTGCTCACCTGCTGAACAACGGTTTGTGAACACTTATGGTGCGGCCAGCCCTTGCAGCAACGACACCAGCCGGGCAGGCAACCTTATTTTCAATTCCATCACCAGGTCTAAAAAGACTGCTGCTACATTCTATGTGGCTGGTGTGCAGGACAGCTCTGTTTATGTAGCAGAAGTGGATGCACTCGGCGTTGTGCTTCAGCAAAAATTAGTTGGAGTCAGCAGCAAAACATATAGCCTGCGCAGCATGATAACAGACGATGATGGCAACATTGTCATTGTAGGTTCAATGGATTTGGCAGCCACAGCAACCACGCCGGTTCGCTCATTTGTAATGAAACTAAGCCCGGCATTGAGCATATTGCTTCACCGCACTTATCAAAACCTGTTGATTACTGGTAGCAACCAAGCTTATTTTCTGGACGTAAAAGATAATAAAGCAAGTGGACAGTATTATATAAGCGGTACAGTACGCAGATCTACTACACAATCATCGGCAGATGTATTGTTGTTGAAGGTGGATAGAAATACCGGCAATATCATTTCCATTAAAAGCCAACACGCAGGTGAAGACGGCTACGATGCATTGGTTTTTGCTCCTGGCAATGTTGATAGCAACAGCAATTTGATAGCAACAGGAAGGCTTAGTCATGTAGGCACAACAACCATGAGGCCATGGAATAATATGCACGATAAGAATCTTGATTTTGTGAGAGGCAGGAGATACATCCAGGATGAATCTGTTAAAGGAAGGTTGTATAGCAGCAGCCTTATCAATGACCAAAAAGATATTTTGTATGCATGGCACGGAGACTGGTCGGCAACTTCTGATATTGGTATCAACACAGGCATCGCCTCATTCAATGCTGGAACTTTAGTGCCCAACTGGCAGAGGGAATATACGCTAACACCTGCCCCTGCAACGACAACAACCCGTAAATTTTTCAACAAAGTCGCTTCCGATCCGACTGGCTATGTGGCCGAGGGCAACTGGTTTGACAACGTTTCCCGATCCACGATAGATAATGGAGCTTTGGGTGAAATGTTTCTGTTGCGTACCGACAAATCAGGTAATGCAGTATGGAGCAGACGTGTAAGAAATGTATGGGTAAACGGTACTACTCACAACGCGGCATTTGTTGTGGAAGGCAGCAATATTTTTGCTGTAGGCTACAAAATAAATCCTTCAACATTGTTGAAAGAGGGAGTAATCGTTAAATTGCCTTTGTTTGACGGAACAATGGACACAACATGCGCAGCCGTTCAAAAAGTTGAAGTAAAAGACATCAAGTTTGACGTGGCAGATGTCGTAATCAATGTTGACATCCGGATGAAAGATTCGGTGAACTACTTCCCTATAAATTGCACCGGCACCAATGGCGGCACACAATGTACAAACCCTTGCGAAAGCGACACTGCCAAATTGAATGCAGACTTTGCCCTCCTTGGCTATCTGCCAACCGGCAACCCTGCATACTTCCAGATACTTGCAAACAGTTTTAGCACCTCACCCAATTCACAATGGATTGTCAGCCGCACATCTTTGGTTGGCCCTTCTTATCCTGATATTGCAGGCACCATTTACACAAGCATTCCGAGCGGCACTTCAGGCAGTGTTTGGGCAATTGCAAGCACAACACAATTTGGTGGCTACAACGGAACGGCTGGTCCTATTACCGAAACAAATACACCCACACCTGCATCTTTTGCCGTAGGGCAGCGCTATCGTTTCCGCCACATACTGAGCAGTACCAACAACTGCGGCATCACCAAGAGTGATACAGTTGTCAAAACTATTTCCATGTGTCCTTCCTGCAAAGGAAACAAGGTGATCGTGGAAACTGAAAAAGGCCCATCAAGCGAACTTAAACGTGAAGTAGCTGTGACTTCAAATCAACTCAAAGAAAATGAATTGAATGTCCGCATCATGCCAAACCCTGTAAGCGGTTCAACAATTACATTGGAGTATGCTACGCAAAACAACAGCCCCGTGCAGGTAAACATTCAGGACATGCAGGGTCGCAAACTGGTAAGTAAACAATTTACTTCCGGCATAAAAGCTTCCGCCAAATACTCAATGGATGTAAGCACTTTGCCCAACGGTGCCTATGTCATGGTCATTGATAACAATGGCAAAACGACCACACAAAAGTTTGTCGTGGCCAAATAGTTTTTACTGATTACAAAATTGAAAAGGCTGTCCTGAAAAGGCGGCCTTTTTAATTTTTAGAAATGGCTAATTTGGGTTTGTTTGGTTAAAACGTAAAGCAGTGCCAAAACAAAGAAAACAGCAGGGGAGACATTTGCAGTACTAATAAGCTGCTCATTGTTACTGCTTACAACTTGTTTTCAAAAATAACCATGAGTATTGACTACACTACACATAAGGCATCTATAGGGTTACAATACGGTAGATATATAATAGATTCATTATAAATACAGTATAAGTTGAATATAACTTAGGTATAAGTCAACCTATTTGCTTAGTCTATTATTTTACTTAAATTTTTACCGGTCGCAGACCTACACATTTCAGATTTCAGTCCGCTCGCAAGACTGAAACCAGCGGAGGAATAGCACAACTAAGGAAAATATCGGTAAATTTCTTTACGGTGCATTACTCTGTTCAGAATTATCTCGTTTGATTCAAGAGCAAAACCAATGCGATAATCATTGAGCTTGATACTGTAATAGTTTCTATAGCCTTTTAGCTTTTTCAAACTTGGGAAATCTTGTAAAGAAGTAACACTTTGCAGGCTTTCTACAATTTCAGCCAACTTAATTTGCAATTATTTATTCAGTTCTTTATGCATATCTTTTTCAAACTGTTTTATGACAATAACCTGCATTAACTCCTTAGTTTTTTAAGAAAAGCACTGGTATCAATTCTTTCATTGGTATCGGTTTCTTCCATTAGCCGGCCTAAAACTATATCTTCCTTGTCATCTTCCGACAAAATATGTTCGTTCATTTTATTTCGTTTCAAAAAGTCTTTTAAGATATCCGATTGGCGTTTGATGGAAGCAGGGTACCAATTTTAATTTCAGATGATTTGGTACAGGTACTGTTATCGTCGTGTTGCCCGTCCTTTTTTGCATGATAATATGGCTTCCTTTCTGACGAACCTCTGCAAATCCATGATTGGCAAGGATTTTACAAACCTCTTTGCCCGACAGAATTCTAAGCATACTCCACTGCTACCTGCATGTTTGTAATGAAAATCTTGCTTTTTAGTCTATGGGTTATCTCGTCTTTAGAAGCAAACTCAAAGAAAAGCTCAATAGCTTCGTGGAGGTTGCGCTTGGCTTCTTCTATTGTTTCTCCCTGGCTTGCAATATCCAATTCGGGACATAAGGCCACATAGCTTTCGTCTTCTTTTTCAATAATTGCCGTAAAATTTTGAGTGGTTTTCATTTGATTTGTTTTTTGATAGCCCAAAACATCGTTCATTTTTCATTCAGGCTTATTCGATTTTACCCATCGCAAACGTTGTTTTTCCTTTTAGATTTAATTCGCTTCGCTAAAACTTAAAACAGACCATAACACCAAAATCAGCAGGGGAAAATTTATACGGTACTACCGCTCTCTCCATTTGCTTTCCAAGCCCACAAAATCCTCCAAATGGTAAATGGAGTTGGAAAATGAAAATAAAATTGTTCTATCGTCCACAATCGTGTATTTCTTACGCTCATCCATTTTTAATTTTTTTAGTTCCGGGAAATATTTAAGCGGGCTGATAAACATTCTTCCATCTTCTAACTTTATCGTTATTTTTCCAGGAGTGTCAAAAAGGATTTTTTCAATACTCATTGTTTTGTTTTTCAATAAATCTGCCATGACTATTTCAATTTTATGGTGGTTATTTTTTGTCCTGCTTTAACCTTGTTAAAGGCAACCATTAAAATTTGCTGATTATTTTTTATCAATTTTAGTGCTTGGTTTACATCGCGATCAGTCAAACTTCCTTTCTCTGCAATCTCAAATGTTTGTAGCCAGATTTTTGCAGAACGCTGCCGGTTTACCTTTTTCTTTGGCGACATGCAAATGAGGTGGTTCATTTAAACGTCATAAGCAAAAAATGTAAAAAGTAAGGAACTTGTATATTGCTATTTTAGGCATTGAATTGTTGCAGTTTCAAATTTTTCATTTTGCACCCTACTTTTCTTCCAATGGCTCATTAAAATCATCAGGGGTATTGATTTTCCTTATAATCCTCTCAATATTCGTTTGGGTTTATTCATTGGCTTGACCTCATTCAGCAAAAATGTAACCGTCACATCCGATTGCTCATTTACCAGCGGCTCTTCTGAAAGCATCACTTTGCCTGCTTCATAAACCCCTTTTATGGTTGTGTACATTGCTGATTCGTTTATACAAATTTACTCGAAATTTGCACGACCGAACTGTTACTCATTTCTTTTAGCCTGTTCAATTTTTATCGGTCGAAACCCGTCCTGATTTTTCATCGGGAGACCTTTGTTTTCTTTTTAGATTTCAGTCTGCTTCGCAAGACTGACACCAGCGGGGGGACTGAAAACAGGAGGGACTTTAATCAATCATAATGAAATCTGCATGATACTATCCATATAGTTTCTTCTTTCACTTCGTACACTAACCTATGTTCCTGTGTAATTCTTCTTGACCACTTTCCTTTTAGTGAATGTTTTAAAGGTTCAGGCTTTCCTGTGCCGGCAAAAGGATTGGAAGCGGTTTCAACAATCAGGGAAATAATTTTTGCAAGTGCCTTGGGATCAGACTTTTTCCAATCGTCCAGGTGCTCCAAAGCTTGAGGGCTTAAAGTAATGGTTTTCATTTTGCACCATACTTTTCTTCCAATTCCTGTATAGTGAATGTAACCCCTTTCCCTTCTTGCAATGAATGAAGTGATTCGTGAAGGTTTGACTTGTTTTTTTCGGAGGACAATAAATAATCGGTTTCATCTATTGCTTCTGTCACAGTGATTTCTACCTCTTTATCCTTAAAAGCTGCCCTGATGGAACTAAGCAAGTCCATTGATAGCTCATTGACATTTAAACGATAAGTGCTTGTCATACTTCAAAATTATGAGTTTTTGAGGTTTTAGTTTACCTTCTTTTAAATTGTTCAATTTTTACCTGTCGCAACCTCTCCCGAT
Source organism: Segetibacter sp. (assembly GCA_043733905.1). Taxonomy (GTDB): domain Bacteria; phylum Bacteroidota; class Bacteroidia; order Chitinophagales; family Chitinophagaceae; genus Segetibacter. The sequence goes on along the minus strand of JAYTGA010000299.1, from coordinate 27,786 downwards.
TTTTCATCTGGAAACCTACATTCCATTTTAGATTTCAGTCCGTTTCGCAAAATTGAAACCAGCGGCGGTTCTTCTGAAAGCATCACTTTGCCTGATTCATAAATCTCTTTTATAGTTATGTACAGTACTCATTCGTTTTTACAAATTTAATCGAAAATATCACGACCTTATGATTGGTCATTTTCTTTTAGCTTGTTCAATTTTTACCGGTCGAAACCCGTCCTGATTTTTCATCGGGAGATCTTTGTTTTCTTTTTAGATTTCAGTCTGCTTCGCAAGGCTGAAACCAGCGAGGGGATGTTAACCAATGATTCGTTATGGCTCTCTACATCTTTGAAATACTTTTTTATCCCTTCCTCTATATCATCTTTAGCGGCACACTCAAACAAAGTGTATAAAGCCCAATACACCGAACTCTTACCGCTTCCATTTTCGCCAAATAACAACAAATGTTTTCCCGTTTCACCCAACTCAATTGGTGGTTGCTCATCAAAAAATTTGAAGTTGTTTATGTGTATGGATTTTATTCTACTCATTGCTGAATACTTTTATTGATTAAAGCAATTTTGTCTTTGCTTCGTGTTTCTACTAAAAGCATTCGTTGCCTTACAGGGTTTTCGGGTTTTTGATACCACAAATAAAAATCTTTGATTACTTCGGCTTTTTCCTTTTCTCCTTTTATTTCTGCAATTGGTTTTGGATTGATAAACTGCAATACATCAATGCCGTTTTGTTTCATGTGCTTTTCAAAATACAGTTCATAAACCATCATGTTTAGTACTTCTTGTAAGTGAGAAGCTAAACGCAGATTTTCAGTGTGGGAGAGGATAGTTTTCGATTTTTTATTGTTTAGATATAATAAATAATCAACAAGATTTATGAATGGGAAAGAGTTAGAAGGTATTTTAATTGGAACTGTATGTAATTCATAAATGCCAATAGTTGGCATCAAATATTTATTGCAATACCAATAATTCAAGACTTTTGAGTTTAAAAGTCCACACAATAATTTGAGAGAAGTTTTTTTGTCCCAACTATCAAAACGGGAAACATTAGTTGTATCTAAAAAATAGTTTTGTTCATTATCATATGCACATAGAAGTTGCATTGAACTGTTTACTCTTTGAGTAATCAACTTTTCGGGAACTTCAAAAAAACTTTTAGTATAGGAAACAGAGCCTACCTTTTCTTTCATCAAATCTGGTCTATACCAAATAAATTCTTCATTCCAATTTAATTGATAAGCCTTAATGTTTTTACCACGATAAATTTTTTTATAATCATCATTTATTTTTTCAGTTTGAATAAATCTGCCATCATCACTCGTTTTAATACCTCTTGAGAATTTTATAAAATTGATTAGAGACGAACTACCTAACTCAATAATCTTAAAAAGCTCCTTTTGATTTTCATCAAAGTTTGTATTTAAAGTTAACGCTTTATCATTCAAAATATCTGCAACACGAACATTTGATTTTATTGTGAATGAACTGTCTAAAATATCAAAGGAACTATTCTTGTTTTTCTCATTTGAAATTAATACCACCATAGGTTTTACGATGGCATCAAAAACTCCAAAATCTAAATCAATCAACTTTAAAACAGACTTATCTTTAAATATGATTTCTCTTAATTTCATAAAGCTGTCGGTTGCTTTCCATGTTTGCGGTATAATGTAACTCAATGTTCCTTTTGGCTTCAAAAGGTTAAATCCTTTCTCTAAAAAGAATGCGTATAAATCTGATTTATTCCTTGCTGAATAGAATATTGATTTTAAAGTACTTCTATATTTTTCATCCTTAATGTTCGCAATGTTTACATAAGGCGGATTACCAATCACAATATCAAACCCTTCTTTAATACCAAACATCCATTGTGCATCAAACCAAGAACAAGATGTTTCTTCAAAAGGATGCCACTCAGAAATTTTATCTAAAAAATCACCAAGAGCATAATTTTTTTTCAAACTCTGAAATTCAGCAAGAATGTAATCTCTTGTTTGAACAAACTCAACTTTTAAATTCTCCTTTTTGGCTTTATTACTTTCATCAAAATATTTGTCTCTGATAGATTGGAGTTTTTGAATTTCTCCATCCATTCTAAGCAAAGTAGGTGTTTGCGTTTTCTCTGCTAATTCAACAAACTTGTCATAACCTGTAGTTATCAATGTATTGGCACAAACAATCTTAAAGTCAAGGTTGGGCAATGGTTGCGGCACTTGTTCGTCCACTACCAAGCTCAACCAAAAGCGAAGCCGTGCAATGTCAACGGCCCCTGCATCAATGTCAACTCCGTAAATGCTTTCTTCAATGATGTGCTTTTTTATTTGTGCATCAGTAATTCCTTTTTTAAATCCTTTCAACTCCTGCAAATAAATCTGGGCATTAAAAATTTCCTGCAACAAACCCATTGGGAATGCACCCGAACCTATAGCAGGGTCGCAAATTTTTACCTTCTCTAAAGCATCAATTATTTTGTAAGCGTTCTTTTCGGCATATTGTTTTTCATCGCTGCTCAATTCCTGTTGCTGAATAATATGCTCAATGCACCTCACCCCCAGCCCCTCTCCAAAGGAGAGGGGAGCAGAAGCATCCTCACTCATTTTGGTAATCAAGTAAGCATTCAAACTTTCCTTGCACATGTAATGCACAATTTCTTTGGGTGTATAGAATGCTCCTTTGTCTTTGTTGTCTTCCAACAGGTTTTCAAAAATGTGTCCCAACATTTCGGGGTCAACCGCTACGGTGTGTTCATCGGGTGCATCTTCATACACGGTAAAGTTGAAGTTGTTGAATGTTTCAAAAAGTGTTTTGAAAACCGTTTCGGGCAAATGCAATTTGTTGTATTTCTTATCGTGGCTATCGTCAAACAAACCACCATTCAAATACGGAAAAGCTTTGAAATTATTAATTGTTAATGGTAAATGGTTAATTGGTTTTTCCGAATCTGGGTTGTTTAATGTTTTGAAAAATAGATTTACTAATTCAGTGCTATAAAAGTCATCCTTACTATTTGAGTTATTGAATAAATTATAAAGATAGTCAGGGTCTCCTGCACCCCAATTAACAATTGATAATTGACCATTAACCATTGGACAAGAAAGCCAACCTTTCTTTTGTATGAAATAGAGAAACACAATTCTACCCATCATGCGTTTGCAAAAATCACGGGCTTGCTTTTCGTCTTTGCCAAACAAGGAAGTAAGTTGCCAGTTGGGTTTGTGTATTACCTGTTCCACATACTTGTTGCCTTGCTTGCCGTAACGCTTGCCTGTGATGAACTGCACAAAATCTTCATAAGTGTCTTTATAGTTTTTGAAAAACTCTTTGCTCAATTTTTCTACAGAGAATGCTTCTTCAAAATCATTCAGCGTTAAGAACTGAAAAATATTTCCTTGTTGCTTTTTTATTAGCTTATCAAATCTATCAGCGGCAGTTTTGGCTTTTTCATTTTTACCAAACAAATAAGTGTAACGCTTCGGGGCTGTTTCTTTGTCTTGTATTTCGTTGGTGTCTTTGTTTTTTATTTTTCGTTTGCTGATGTAGCTGAAACGCCACTTGTCGCCTTGCACAAACACCACCATTGCACCCGAAACTTGTTTGGTAATGTCTTTAATGAGGTTGCGTAAGACAACTCTGTTTCTTGTGATGTTTACTTTCTCATTCAGCTCTACTTCAAAGATTCCAATCTTGGTGTATTCATCCACTTCATAATTTCCCAATGCCAAACATTGCTTGCTCAAAGTTTTATCAGATAAAGAAATGGCTCTGTCCTCAACATTCAGTTTGTTGTTGGTGAACTGGGTTTGGATAAAAGCTTTCCAAACCTTCCTGTCGTAAGGGCTTTCTAATATGCTTCGTATTTCAGTGATTGTCATTAATCAATGTCTTTTTTAAATAGCTCTGAAAGCTGATGAAGTTTTTGTGCTAATACTTTTTTGTCAATCAGTTTGGTTTCATAATCTGCTATTACAGCAGGGCTGGTATTTCTTGCCATAGCGTATTCTACCACTTCTGTATCTTTTCCTTTGCAAAGCAGAATACCTATGCTTGGCTTTTCGTTTGGTCTTTTTACATCTCTATCCAACGCCTCTAAATAGAAATTGAGTTTGCCCAAAAATTCAGGAGCAAAATCTTCAATTTTCAGTTCAAATAAAACAAGGCATTGCAGGTCTCGGTGGTAAAACAGTAGGTCGGTGTAGTAATCTTTATTGCCTACCTGCAAGCGGTATTGGTTGCCCATGTAAGTGAAGCCTTTGCCCACTTCCAATATAAATTTTTGAAGATTTTGAATAAGTGCTTTTTCTAAATCTTTTTCTGAATGGATATCGGGTAAATCAAGGAATTCAAAAATGTATGGGTCTTTAAAAAGGTTTGGGGGTAATTGTGCCACGGGCTGCGGCACAATTTTATTACTCAACATTGTCCTTTCATAAACAGCAGTGTTCAATTGCCTTTCTAATTCCCGAACTGATAACTTTTCGTTAATAGCTAATTGGATATAAAACAATTTTTCCTCTACCGTTTTTGTTTTGTTGAGAATGTGCAGGTGGGCACTCCATTGTATTTGTGTCAACGCTGTTGTCACAAATTTTTCGGCTTCATTTTCAGCAATTTCTATTTGTGTCATCACTGTTGACGCAAATAGCGGATTAGAATAGGTTTCAAAGAATTGCTTCATTCTATAAAGCCCTCTACGGTTAAATCCTGTAAGTTCTGGTAGACGTATTTCAATGTGATTAGCCAGTTCATCAACAACAGATTCTCCCCAAATTCCTTGACTTACTTTTTGAGAAACCATTTTGCCTACATTAAAATATAGCATCACTAATTCAGCATTTGCTTTGCTGAAAACTCTGCTACGGGCTTCTTGAATAAGTAAAAGAACTTGTTCAAAATCAGCGTTCTTATCAATTTTAAGTTTGCTCATATTATGATACAAAAGTTTCAGAGATGATAATTTTTGGATTCAATGGCTCTACTTCTTTTTTTGCTTGTCGCTTTATTTTAGAAGTGTATTTCCGTGAAAGTTTTATCAACTCTATTTCTAATTTTATTGCATTGGTTTCGTTTCTCAATTTATAAACTTCGTTTGTCAAGTTTGCATAAGTGCCGTGTTTCAATAGAGGCAAAAGATTTGTTCCTGCTTCAATGGCATCAGGCGAAGAAAGAATTTGGTTTGCCAACCAATTATTCAAATCGTTCAATGCTTTGTTTGAACGCACATCTAATTTGTCATTGTTTCCGCCAATCATTTCGGGAGTTGTAATGTCTCTTTCAAACTGTTCAATGATTGCATTGATTTGGTCGTAATGCACATCAGGCACGGGTAAAATTCCTTGCTCTGATTTTTGCGCTTCAAAAATCTTTACTGCTTTTTCAAATGGAAGTGCAAACGATTTTCCGTTTACATGAACATAAATGTTTTTGTAATCACCATTTTTTACAAAGGCAACACTAAATGAAGAATGAAAAGTGAAAAGTAAAAAATTGGGTTCTTTGATTTTTAATTCTTCATTTTTAATTTTTAATTCCCTAATGCACCGAACTTTCAAAGGCATTTTTCGAATGGCATTAAAGTGTTCTTCGTTTTGTTCTCTGTATTTCCGCAACCACTCCAACCATTCTGTTCTCAAATCGGTTTCTTCTTCTTTTTCTTCAAACATTGCCCACTGGTCAATGATTTCTCTCAACGAATAAATTCTGCTGTCCTCACCATAAGCTGTGTGGCTGCTTTGCAGTTTTGCTTCGCTGCGTTCTTTCAAATTAATAACCATGTCGCCATGTTGCGAAGGATAAAAATTGTAGTTGTAAATGAAATTTGCTTTTGTTCCAATTCGGTTTATCCGTCCAAGTCGCTGGATTAGCCGGGTTGGATTCCAAGGCGTATCATAGTTTACAATTACATTGGCTCTGTGCAAGTTTATTCCCTCTGCTAATACATCGGTTGTTAGAATGATGTCAAAGTCATGTCTGAAAGTGCCTTCGTAATTCGCATCAAAATTTTCACGGATGGTTTCAAATTCTTTGTTTCTGTTTTCTGAAGTGATGCTTAAAATTTTGTAGTCAGTTTCCTTTGTCAGTCGCTTTGTTAAGTAATTTAAAGTGTCAACCGATTCTGTGAAGATTACCAACTTGCCTAATTCGTTTTTGTTTTTATTGAAATATTCGTTTTTCAACAAGTCAATAAATACATTCCACTTCGGGTCGTTGTGTTCTTCGTCAACAGCTTGCCATTTATCATTTAGCGATTTTAAATTTTCATAGTCAGTTCTTAAACCTTCTATGAATCCGTTTTTGAAATCTGATTGTTTGAATTTTTTGTTCTTTGGTTTTTCATCATCAATTTTCAGAATCTCAATTTCAATTTCTTCATCACTCTTTCCTTGGTTAAGCAAATCAGTAATGTCAAGGTCGGGAGCAATAAAAATATTGTCTCTCTCAAACATTTCAATCATTTGCAAAGTTGAAATAGTGATTTTGTTCAATGATTTTTTGAAAGCGAAAAAACTACTCTCCAATCTTTTTATCAGTTGCGTTTGCATGATAAAAGCCAATGAACGGGAAATGGTTTGAGCATTTTGATACACACCATTGTTGGCTTCGTCTGTCAAGTAAGCAATTGCCTGATAGCGGAAAAAATCAATTCTGTTGCTGTCAATTAAACAGTTTGATGTTTCTATAAATAGGGCTGCTAAATCGTCTGGTAATTCGTATTCGTTTGCAAAAGGATCGGCAACCTTTGGAAATGTAATTCCCTGGGCTATCAAGTCCTTTGCATAGCGTTCATTTTTCTTTAAGTCAGTTCGGGTTCTTCTTATGGTAATATCCTTTACAACTTTATCTCTGATGTCATTAAAGATGTCTTGGATTGCCGCTAAGTCCAAAGGAGTTTGCTGAATCAAAGTTTTGTAACGAATGATGTGAGGATAGAAATAACGCTGCAAATTGGGTTCACCCAAATTGCTGTTGCGTATGTCTTGAAAAAGTGAAATGAGATAATAAATGTCTTCGGGTTTGTTGTTCAAAGGAGTTGCTGAAATCAGCACAATCTTTTTTTCATAGCCTTCAACAGCTCCAATATTTTCTCTGCCGCTTTTGCAAATCACTTGCAGGTTTTCAAACTGTTGGCTTCTGTGATTTCTAAACTTGTGGGCTTCGTCCACAAGAATTAAATCGTATCGTTCTTTGTCTGCATAGTTATGGTCGCCTTCCACAATTTTATTCAAACTTCCGTTTGCAATGAAGTGGCACTTGTCGTCAATCCTAAATTCTTTAAAAGTGCTTTTCCAGTTCTTCTCAAGTGTTGGCGGGTAAACCACCAACACTTTTGTTTTTGGTCCGTTTTGGATGATGAATTTCTTAGCAAGCAAAGCAGCCATTACTGTTTTTCCAGTTCCTACTACATCAGCTAAAAAGAAACCGTTGTATTTCAAAAGCAATTCATAACCTTGATTGACTGCATCAATTTGGTAACTCAACTTTTTAAACTTCTTCAACGGAATATCGCTGATACTGTCGGGGTCATACTCAATGTTCTTTCCAAAAAACTCAATCAGAAATTTTACGAATAATTCAAAGGGAGTAGGAGTAGCATCCAAATAAGTTTTCTTAATCAATGCAGGTGCATCAACTGGAAGTATCGCTGTGCCTTGTTCCCAAAGTTTTTCAAACTCTGTGTCGGCAAATTTTACATTCTCATAATCTCTCAACTCCACATTCATTTCGTAATTGTGTTGAACATCTTCTAAACCTAAACCTTGTGCAGATAGATTTGAAGAACCCATTATCACCATTCCGTTTGGATTGTGTTCGTTGAAGTTTGGAGAAAGGAAAATGTAAAACTTGGAATGAAGCTTCTTTGAGTTGTGTGCTCTGATTTCAATTTTACCGTCTGCAATGTCGCTTATGAGTTGAAGAATTCCTTCTTCAATTTCCTTTCCATACTTCGCACTGAAAATGTCGTCTTGTATAGATTCAATAAAAGTTTCTTTGGTGTCTTTTGCATTGAGGTTAAAAAGCAACCCTTGCTTTTGAGCCAAAGCAATGAAAGGGTCAACATTTATTCCTGCAATAATTTTTACTTTCAAGTCGTTTGGAAAATGTTTGCGTATGGCGAAATATCCCGATGCTCTGAAATAACCGATAACTGATTTGAAGTATTCTATGTTTTGCATGTGTGCAAACACCCCTACAAATTTTTTGTAGAGAGTATTCTCACCTTGGTTTGTAAAAAAGTTTGATGTCATTTATAATTTTAATTTGTCTTTGCAGTATTGACAAAAAGCATATCGGTAGCAATATAAAGTGAATAGGTCTAACTATTCATTTTAGGTTAGTTTATTTAAAATGCTAATTTTTCAATCAATTTTATTTCAACTCCTTTGTTGAACGTAACTATTCAGAATACTCTTTGGATTTGAGGCATGAAATTACCAATCTTTGTTTCTCAATTTGTAAATGCAATAGCACACTATTTTTGGTCGCAACTCGTTTTCCTGCCTTTATTACCAAAGTTCAACACAAAATTCTATTCACATTCTATAGTTCTCCTTTCCAATTTACTTTCTCCCTCCCAATCCCTTCCCAAAACACCTTAATTTTGCACCTGCCTGCCAATATTGGGTCAATTTTTCTCAGAATGAAAATGGCCTCTGATTGTGCAATGCTTAGTTTTTCAGAAATCGTTTCAAAAGCACAAATATGACCCCCACCACCCATAAAGTAAGAATAGTCACCGCAGCTTCTCTTTTCGATGGACACGATGCAGCCATCAATGTGATGCGCCGCATTATGCAGTCTATGGGTGCTGAAATCATACACCTGGGGCATAACCGCAGCGTGGCAGAAATAGTAGAATGTGCCATTGAAGAAGATGCGCAGGGCATTGCCATTACCAGCTACCAGGGCGGCCACGTTGAGTTTTTTAAGTACATGAAAGACCTGCTGAATGAAAACGGTTGCGGCCACATCAAAATATTTGGTGGCGGCGGCGGCACTATTCTTCCGGCGGAAATAAAGGAACTGCAGGACTATGGTATCACCCGCATTTATAGTCCTGACGATGGCCGTCACATGGGGCTTGAGGGAATGATTGAAGATGTGATTAACCGTTGCAGCATTTCTGCGCCTGATAATAACAATCCTGCAACCGCACATTTCTGGAAGGCTGCTGAAACATGGAATGGGAAACTGCCACTCGGCGAAGCAAGAGACATCAGAAGAATTGCAAGGGCTATCACACTTGCTGAGGCAAGTGAAAGTTATGAGAACCTTCTTCATCAAATAAAACAAGAAACAGCCGCTGTTTCACACAGCCCAGTGCTCGGCATCACCGGTACCGGTGGTGCAGGGAAATCATCCGTGACTGACGAAATCGTACGGAGATATTTGCATTCTTTTACCGATAAAACAATTGCAGTCATTTCCGTGGATCCAAGTAAAAAGAAAACCGGCGGTGCATTGCTTGGTGACAGAATACGGATGAACTCTATCCACCACCCACGAGCATACATGCGCAGCCTTGCCACCCGTGAAAGTGATGTTGCACTCAGCAAATATGTTCAGGAAGCAATTGATATTGTGCAAAGCCAGCACTATGATTTCATCATTTTGGAAAGTGCCGGTGTGGGACAAAGTGATGCCAGCATCCTCGACTTTTGCGATGTGAGCATGTATGTCATGACCCCCGAATATGGCGCAGCATCACAACTGGAAAAAATCAACATGCTGGACTATGCAGACGTTATTTGCATCAACAAGTTTGACAAAGCTGGAGCCATGGATGCCTACAACGATGTGTGCAAACAATACAAACGAAACCACAAACTCTTTGCTGCCAAAAATGAAGAACTGCCCGTTGTTGGTTCCATTGCAAGCAAGTTCAACGATGAAGGCGTCAACCATTTATTTGAAAAAATAATGCAAACGGTGACTGCTAAAACAGGTGTTGATTTTGGCTCTTATACTGTCGGCGTGACCGCCAAAGTTTCCACAGCCATCATCCCTAGCGGAAGGGTTCGCTACCTTGGTGAAATATCTGCTGCCATCAGCGAATATGACCAGCTTGTGAAAGATCAATCAGCCATTGCTTCGCGTTTGTATCAACTGAATGGAACTATGCAGACTTTGCAGGTTTCAACCCTGGACAACAAAGATGAAGTAATGGCAGCCATTCAGCAGCAGCTTGATTTTTACACCAATCAACTGACACCCGTTGCTAAAAAACTGGTCACCAACTGGCCGCTGAAAGTAAAAGAATACAGCAAAGACTTTTACGAATACAATGTGCGCAACAAGGTGATTAAACAGGAAATGTTTTCCACCAGCCTTAGCGGAACCCGTATACCCAAAGTATTGCTGCCAACCTATAAAGATTGGGGCGATCTGCTCACCTGGCAGGGCCAGGAAAATGCACCGGGTCACTTCCCATTTACCGCAGGTGTGTTTCCATTAAAAAGAGAAGGCGAAGACCCTACCCGCATGTTTGCAGGCGAAGGAGGTCCAGAACGCACCAACCGGAGGTTTCACTATGTGTCGCTGGGGCAACCTGCCAAAAGGTTGAGTACCGCTTTTGATAGTGTGACCCTCTATGGCGAAGACCCGGCAATTCGTCCAGATATTTATGGCAAAATAGGTAATAGCGGTGTGAGTATTGCCAACGTGGATGATGCCAAAAAACTATACAGTGGCTTTGACCTCTGCAACCCTCTTACCTCCGTCAGCATGACCATTAATGGACCGGCGCCTATGCTGCTGGCTTTCTTCATGAATGCAGCCATTGACCAGTTGTGTGAGAAATGGATCACAGAAAATAATCAGTGGGAATTGGTTGAAAAATGCTTTCACGAAAAATATTCTTCCACAAAAAAACCTATTTATTTCAACAAATCTTTTCCAAATGGATTGCCGGAAGGAAACAATGGGCTGGGCTTAAAATTATTGGGATTATCCGGCGATGAAATATTGCCTGCTGATGTGTATGCAACCCTCAAAGCCGAAGCGTTGAGCCAGGTGAGGGGAACTGTGCAGGCAGATATTCTGAAAGAAGACCAGGCGCAGAACACCTGCATTTTCAGCACTGAATTTGCGCTGAAATTGATGGGCGATGTGCAGGAGTATTTTATAGAAAATAAGGTCAGAAATTTCTATAGCGTCAGCATCAGCGGCTACCACATTGCCGAGGCGGGAGCCAACCCCATTACCCAACTTGCCTTTACATTGTCAAACGGTTTTACTTATGTGGAATACTACATGAGCCGTGGCATGAGCATAGACGATTTTGCACCTAATCTTTCTTTCTTTTTTAGCAATGGTATGGATCCGGAGTACAGTGTGATAGGCCGTGTAGCAAGGCGCATTTGGGCCAAGGCAATGAAATATAAATACAAGGCGAACAAGCGCAGCCAGATGCTGAAATACCATATTCAAACCAGTGGCCGCAGCCTTCATGCACAGGAGATAGATTTCAACGACATTCGCACAACTTTGCAGGCTCTTTATGCCATTTATGATAATTGCAACAGCCTGCACACCAATGCCTACGATGAGGCCATTACCACACCAACCGAAGAAAGTGTGCGCCGTGCCATGGCCATCCAGTTAATCATTAACCGTGAGCTGGGAACAGCCAAAAACGAAAACCCCAACCAGGGCAGTTTTCTGATAGAAGAACTGACCGACCTGGTTGAGCAGGCGGTGCTGGCAGAGTTTGACCGCATCAACGAGAGAGGCGGTGTGTTGGGTGCAATGGAACGAATGTATCAGCGTAATAAAATTCAGGAAGAAAGCCTCTATTACGAGCATCAAAAACACACCGGAGAATTGCCTCTAATAGGTGTCAATACATTTCTTAATAAAAACGGTAGCCCAACAGTATTGCCAGGCGAAGTCATCCGCAGCACGACCGAAGAAAAGGAACTACAGATTCAAAACTTAACCGCCTTTAAGCAACGCAACGAAGCCAACAGTGCCGCCATGTTGCAAAGGCTCCGCACAACGGCCATCAACAACGGCAACCTGTTTGCGGAACTGATGGAAACGGTCAAACACTGCTCGCTTGGTCAGATCACCAATGCCTTGTATGAAGTGGGTGGGCAGTATAGGAGGAGTATGTAAAGAGCCGAATTGATTGAAATCTATTTTCCACCAGATTTTGTCTCAGTGCAAATTTCTCTTCGTATTTATATGTTGAAAAGCCAAACCACTTTACAAAAGAACTGCACACTACACAACCAGCAGAACATTACGCTCTACATTTAGTAGAGAAAAAACTGCTTCTGTATGAAAATGGTATCGAATTGGCTGGAAACGATGGTTGCAGGTGTTGAAATTGGCAAGAAAAATTCAGTCCTTTACCTGGTCATTCTTGCTGTGTTATTATTGGGTGCTTTCAGTCTTTACATTTTGTTGAACAGCACATCCTGATTTCTATCTCGAATATTCTTCCAACGTTTCCCTTTCCTTTTTAGAAAGGCTGTTGATTCCCCTATTGTGAATTTTTTCCAACAGCCTGTCCAGTTCCTTTTGCCTGTCCCGCTTTTGTGCGTTATACCTGTCCTCTACTGTGTAGTTTTGGTGGTTTTTAAAAAACAAGTTGTCAATGAGAAGTGCCTGTGGTTTGTAAAAGATGAAAGCGATAAAAGCGATTGCCGGAACGGCAATAATGAGAATGGTGAAAGTGTTGGTGAGCAGGATGGATGGCGAAAAAAGAATGGCAACCAACACACCCGTCAGTCCACCGCCGAGGTGAGCATCGTGGCCAATGTTCTCGCTGCGGGAGCGGATTCCGTAAATGGAAATGATGACATAAACAAGTCCAAAAAGCCAGCCTGGTATGGCGGGTAAAAAGAACAAGCCAATGCTCATACCCGGGAACAAAGCAATGGCAGCAAACATGACCGCATTGATGGCACCTGAAGCACCTACAGAACTGTAGTCGCCGGAAAACCGGTGAATGAACAGACTGAGCAAATTTCCCCCGGCCAGGCCTGCTGCATAAATCAATAAAAATTTCAGCGGACCGAGGTAACTCTCCACGCTGCCGCTAAAAAAAAATAAGGCCAGCATGTTGAATACAAGATGTGTCCAGTTCACATGCAGAAACCCAGAAGTCACCAGCCTTTTATAGTCTTTCTGAACTAAAACAGCATCTACCCTAAACGAAAACCTGTCGTAGAAAAACGGATCTTTAAAACCACGGTACGACGTGATAATGTTCATGATGATCAGTATGGTGCTGAATGAAAAGAACGGTAGCATAAATGAAATTAGAAATCAATTTTAAACAAAATTTTCTGAAAGGAAAAGTCCCGCTGAGTAGACGGGACTTTTTTTAATTAAAACTTATTTGCCAAAATGTAAGGCAGCATTTTACGCCAGGTTTCCCAGTCGTGTTTAATGTCTTGTCCCCACACATCAAGATCGCACCAGATGCCTTTGTCAAACAAAAGTTTGGCAAATCTTCTGGAGGCATCCGGGTCTTCATAATCGCCGCTGCCTGTGTAAATGTGTATGTGATGGCTTGCCCTTATTTTTTCAAGATGAAAATGATCGCTCAGATTGGCAATGTAGTGTTCGGGGCTGTTGAAGTAAACCTGGTCGTCCCAAAAACCTTTGGTGTATTCTGCCAGGTTATAAACACCACTCATTGAAATAGCTCCGTTAATAATATCAGGTCTTTTCAAAAATAAATTCATGGAATGTAGCGCACCAAAAGATGCTCCTGATGTGTAAATAAACGTATCGCTGCTGGTGGCATTCCTGATGAAAGGAATGACTTCGTTAAACACATATTCGTTGAACTGGTTTTGCCTGATGGCTTTATGAGATGGTTCCATATTATTGTTCATCCAGCTTTCCTTGTTGATACTATCAATACTGAATACACGAAATTTTCCGCTGTCAATCATGGGTGCAAGGCAGTCAAGCAATTGGAAACGTTCGTACTCCAGGTAGTCCGCCGCCGCCGTCGGAATGAGCAGCACTGCAAACCCGAAATGACCATAAGATGCGATCGGCATTTCTTTGTTAAGTGCCGGGCTGTACCACGAAGTGAGTTCTCTTCTCATAGTTGTCTTTTAGTTTTCAAGAAAATGTTTTTTTATTGCCGTGACAAATTAGGGCAAATTGTTTTTCCCGCCAACAATTGGTTGTAAAAATATCTATCAAGAAACAAAAGTAAGGTTTGATAAACTCAAAATCAGCTGCATAATGAAAGCAGAAAAGGACATGTCAAAACGACTTTCAACTTTAGTCTTTAACTTCAATTATCTGTTTTATATTCAACCTCAGTTTTGAAGCAGACATTCATTTACTTTAACGCAAAACTTTTCTTACAGTCCCACCTTATCAAACTAAAATGAATAACCGATACTATTCTCTTGATGTGTTCAGGGGTGCAACGGTCGCACTCATGATATTGGTCAACAATCCGGGTAGCTGGTCGCACATTTACACGCCTTTTGAACATGCAGAGTGGCACGGCTGCACACCAACTGATCTGGTTTTTCCATTCTTCCTCTTTGCTGTGGGTAATGCAATGGCGTTTGTAATGCCAAGGCTCATAGAAAAAGGGAACGCTTATTTTCTTAAAAAAATAATCATCCGCACCGCTCTTATTTTTTTGATCGGCTTGTTTCTCAACTGGCATCCGTTTGTGAAATGGGATGAAAACAACCATTTGATTCTTAAGCAATGGGGAAATATCAGAATTTTTGGTGTGCTTCAGCGGATTGCAGTTTGCTATTTTTTTGCTTCGCTGATTGTTTATTTTTTTAAGCCGAAAATGGCTTTCATCATTAGCTTCGTCATCCTCCTGGTTTACTGGATGCTTTGCTATACACTCGGCCACCATGGCAATCCCTACAGCTTTTCGGGTTATTTCGGCACGGCCTGGGACAAGGCCATTTTGGGCGAAAATCATTTGTACAAAGGCGAAGGCGTTCCTTTTGACCCCGAAGGAATTACCAGTAGTCTGTCAGCAATTGTGCAGGTGGTGGGTGGGTTTTTTGCAGGAAAATATATTCGTGAAAAAGGGAAAACCCCGCCTTCTGCGGGACATGCCTGGGATATGTTGTCGCACCTCTTCATTGCAGGAAGTCTCCTCATTTTCGTTGGGTTTTGCTGGGACATGGTTTTCCCCATCAACAAAAAAATATGGACCAGCAGCTATGTTGTTTACACCACCGGCCTGGCACTCATGGTGATTGGAACATTGATTTACCTGTTGGAGTTTAAGCAGGCCCAGGGTCGGTGGAGCCGCTTTCTGGATGTGTTTGGCAAAAATGCTTTGTTCATTTTTGCATTCAGTTTCTTTTTCCAGCGTTTGCAGGCATTGCTCCGTTGGGTCGATCATTTTGACGAAAAAGGAAAACCGGTTTACACTTCTTTACTCACTTGGTTTTATGAGCATGTTTGCAAACATGTGGGCAGCGATCAAAGAACAGGTTCGCTCATTTATGCGTTTTGCATGATTGTGTTTTACTGGCTGTTTGTCTTTTTGCTGGATAAAAAGAAGATTTATATCAGGGTTTAAGAAATTGATTGAAATGAATGATTTTTACCTCTATTTTCGGTGGAAAAAAGACTATTTTAACCACAAAAAAAACAAAAAGTAAAGAGTTAAAACAGTGTTTCTATTCCTACATTTAATACCGTTGGGAAGTTTGAACCCATGGTTGAGTTTTATATCACTTCTCCCACCCCTTTTTTCTATCATGAAATGATTTACCCGTCAGGAAATGGCTTCGGAAAAGTATTTTGTCATTTCTACAAGTTAGAAACCACTCCGGAAAAGTATTTTGCCATTTCTACAAGTTAGAAACCACTCCGGAGAAGTATTTTGCCATTTCTACTGCTAAATACCACATTAAACTTGTAAGGTTTTCGCCACCCCAACTCTATATAACCTGGTAGAGGAAAGTTTCTTCAAACTTCATCGTGTTTTACCTGGCTCTGTCTCCATATTATATAGAGCAATTGATAAAAATCTCAATAATTGATAAGCGGTAATATCCGCAAAGCAATACCGATTAAATTTGCTCCTATTTCAAAAAAGAAAAACTATTTCATGAACAAAGTTGCCATCGCTCTTTCTATGCTACTTCTATCCTTTGCGGACAGCAAAGCACAGTTTAAAGGTTTGCCTTTGAATGACAATGCAAAAAAAATCTATCGTGCCTCTGCCGACAAGATCAACGACCTTGTGCATACCCGCCTGGATGTGAAGTTTGACTATGACAAGTCCTACATGTACGGCAAAGCGTGGATTACGCTAAAGCCTCACTTTTACAGTACGGATAGCCTTCGCCTGGATGCAAAAGGAATGGAGATCAAAGAAGTGGCGATGATGGGCAATGGCAAAAACTTACCTCTTCAATATACTTATGAGGACAATGCGCAGTTGGTCATTCAACTGGGAAGGGTTTATAAAAACACAGAAAAATATACCATTTACATAGACTATATCGCCAAGCCCGATGATCTGAAAGCCAAAGGCAGCGCAGCCATCAGGGATGCCAAGGGATTGTACTTCATTAACCCGAAAGGAATAGATAAAAACAAGCCGACACAGATCTGGACACAGGGCGAAACGGAGGCTTCGTCTGCATGGTTTCCGACCATTGACAAACCCAACCAAAAAACGACAGAGGAAATCAGCATGACTGTTCCTGCAAAATATGTGACACTGTCAAACGGGTTACTCATTTCTCAAAAGAAAAATGCAGACGGTACCCGCACAGACAACTGGAAGATGGATCTACCTCACTCTCCCTATCTTTTCTTTATGGGCGTGGGTGAGTTTTCGATTGTAAAAGACCATTACAAAAACAAAGAAGTGAACTACTATGTAGAGAAAGATTTTGAAAAAGTTGCCCGCAAAATATTTGGTCTTACACCGGAAATGATCACTTGTTTTTCTACCCGTCTCGGTGTAGATTATCCCTGGCCAAAATATTCGCAAATGGTAGGGCGTGATTATGTAAGCGGTGCTATGGAAAATACTTCCGCCACACTGCACACCGAAGCCCTGCAGCAGAATGCAAGACAACTGACCGATGGAAATAAATACGAAGAGTATGTGTCTCACGAACTGTTTCACCAATGGTTTGGTGACCTGGTGACTGCTGAAAGCTGGAGCAACCTGACCGTGAACGAAAGCATGGCCAACTTTGGCGAAATCATCTGGGACGAATGGAAGTATGGACGTGAAATGGCCGATTGGAGAAACAACCGCGACATGAGAGATTACCTGAACAGTGGCGGAGAAAACAAGAATCTTGTTCGTTTTTATTACCGCGACAAAGAAGACATGTTTGACAAAGTGACTTATGAAAAGGGTGGCAGAATATTGTACATGCTTCGCAATATTGTGGGCGACAGTGCTTTTTATAAATCACTCAACCTCTACCTGACCACCAACCAGTTTAAAAACGGGGAAGCGCATCAACTAAGGTTGGCATTTGAAGAAATCACAGGTAAAGACATGAACTGGTTCTGGAACCAATGGTATTATGGGAGCGGCCACCCCAAGCTGGCCATTACTTATGGCTACAACGATTCTTCCAAAAAAGCGACTGTAATTGTAAAGCAAAAACAGGAGAGCGACAAACCATTTAGAATGCCTGTGGCAATAGACATATACAATGGAGCAAGCAAGAAGAGATACAATGTGTGGTTAGAAAACAAAGCGGACACTTTTTCATTTGCAGCATCTGCAAAACCGGACCTCATCAACTTTGACGGCGATAAATATTTGCTTCTGGAAAAAGAAGAAAACAAAACGATGGAGGAATATGCTTTCCAGTATCACCACGCAGCAAAATATACTGACCGCAGAGAAGCTGTCGAATATGCACATGATCACACAGACCAGCCTGCCGCCGTTCAACTGATCACAGAGGCATTGAGTGATCCGTTTTATAACATCAGGCAACTGGCATTGCAAAAACTGAAACCGGGTATGCTAAACGAAACGGCCATTAAGAAAATAGAAAACATTGCCAAAAACGATCAGAAAAGATTGGTTAGAACAGATGCAATTGACTTGTTGGCACAGATGAATAACCAATCTTATCAGTCAATCTTTATGGCTGCCGCCAAAGATTCTTCATACTCGGTTGCCGGTGCGGGTTTAGATGCACTCTCTTCCCTTGATGAGCAGGCTGCTTTAGCCTTATTGCCTTCTTTGCAAAATGACAAAAAAGGCCGCCTCGGATCTGCTGTTGAAGGTGTGGAAATGTTGAAAAAAACAGATGCTGACTTTGATACGCTGACTGCCCGATACGATAGAAAAAATGCTTTTCAAAAAGCACAGGATTATGAACCTTACCTGAAATATCTTGGCAAAATATCCAATTTTGAAAACTTCAAAAAAGGCATCAATAAAATTGTCGCCCTTCGAAATTTGATAGGCGGTTTTGCACCTGAATTTAAAACCGAGGTTAATGAAAAACTCCTGGACTTAAAAACAAAAATGGAAAGCAAAAGAATGGTCAGCAAATCAAAAGATTTGATGGATAAGATTGACTTCATGGATAAGGTGCTGAAAAATTAGGGTGGAAGATTTTCATAAAAACAGGAAAGCCGATGATTGATTCAATCATCGGCTTTCCTGTTTTTATAAATTCTTGATTTATACTTTTAAATAAGACATCAGGTGGTCATAGTTGTAACGAAGTTCGTTTTCATATTGCTCTTCACCAATGAAATAGCGAATGCTGTATTCATATCTCTGAAAGGTGGCTAAAATGTCCGAGATTTCAGTCTTGTTAATTTTAAGTGTCACAATCAGCAGTCCTGTTTCGGATTCTGTTGTGGTATTGAACTGTGTAATGTAGGCATCGTTTGTTTCTACCAAACGGCTTATTTCGCCAAAGGAATAACTCTTGTGTTCCATTTCTAAAACAATGACGGCACCCGGGTCTTCAGCTCCTAAAAATTTGGAAAGAGTCTTGAGCAAGTCAGTGCAGGTGATTGCACCTACCCAATCATGTTGGTTGTCCACCACCGGCACCATTGTCAGACCATTTTGCGAAGCCAATTTAAGACCGGCTAAAAAAAATTCATCCGCCTTTATTGCTTTCGTTAGCATGGAAGACATGGCTGCCTTCACAGGCGCATCTTCTTCCACATCCAGCAAATCATCTTTGCTAATGATGCCGAGGTATTTGTTTTGCTCAAGCACAGGAATGTGAAGTATGTCAAAATCATCCATCAATTGCAAAGCCCGCAGCACTTTGTCGTCGGGTTCTGTTGTTGGGTAATGAGTGGTTATCAGTTGATTTGCTAACATGTTGGGTAATGGCCTGTTGAAGCCATTGATTTATTTTTTGACAAATACTAAGCCAACGTAGTAGCAGCCTGTTTATGCTTGCTTAGAAATTGTTCTAAAATAAGATTGAATTCTCCCGGCACTTCCATCATGGGTGCGTGGCCACATTTGTCTATCAGATGCAACTCACTGTTAGGGATCAGTTTTTGAAATTCTTCTGCAACAAATGGCGGAGTGATGGTATCGTTGTTTCCCCAAATGAGGCAGGTTGGCTGCTTCACATTCTTCAGTTCTTCGCCCAGGTTGTTGCGGATGGCACTCTTAGCCAATGCTATAATTTTAATGACTTTAATGCGGTTGTTGGTGATTTCAAAGACTTCATTCACCAACTCTTCAGTTGCCATGGCCGGGTCAAAAAAGGTAAGTTCTGTCTTTTTGCGGATGTAATCTTTATCGCCCCGTTTTGGATAGCTGTCTCCCATGCCGCTTTCAAACAGTCCCGAACTGCCGGTGAGAGTCAGGGTTTTTATTCTTTCCGGATGTTTTAAAATATGAACCAAGGCTACATGACCACCCAGGGAATTGCCCATAAGATGCACATTGTTAAAACCTCTGGCTTCAATAAACCGATGAACATATTTGGCAAGACCACCTACCGTTGTGTGAAAAATATCCAATTCAAACAAAG
The DNA here is from genome assembly GCA_043733905.1 of Segetibacter sp. Classification (GTDB taxonomy): domain Bacteria; phylum Bacteroidota; class Bacteroidia; order Chitinophagales; family Chitinophagaceae; genus Segetibacter. The sequence continues at coordinate 7,826 of JAYTGA010000299.1, read as the reverse complement.
GCAGCATGGGTACTACAACTGTATAGCTTTTACTAAAATGGTCTATCAGGTCTTTAAAATTGCTTAATGCACCAAACAAACCATGAAGCAAAACCAGCGGTTCGCCGCTTCCTGTTTCAATGTATTTAAATTTGTCCAGTTGTTTAATTTCGTAATTCATCTCGGGTACATTCTTATGACGCTGTAAATGAAAAGCAGGCAAAACCAATCGTAATTAAACTATTTTTTTAAATAATAGTTGTTTGACTTTTTATCATGGCGCATCATTACACTGCTAAAGTAAATGAAAAGTTGCACAATGTGTTTTTCAAGTACGTTGCTTTTTTGTAACTGTTTCAAAATAACTGCCAAGATCGGAAAATATGTGGCTGAAAAAAGGAACAACTTTGCCAATGCCTCCTATGACTTTCGGCCCAAAAGGAGCAATGTAACTGTAGGTTTTAGATGAGTGCCTGGCCTCGTTGGAAACCAGGTAAATGCGTGTTGCAAAAAACAAAATAACACTATAAACCATAAGGTACATGGCTGCATATAAGACCACACCCAGCAGCGAATCTAACCAGCCGAGAAAAAAGATGCCTGCCACTTTCTTCACCAGTTTTGCCCCGAACCTGATGGCAAAAGCAACCGCTGTGAACACAAGCATGAAAGAAAGAATGGGCAACCAGTAGCCCGATAAATTCATTTTTTGATGGAGCCTTTCTGCCACAGTCGCCGACAGCTTCAAGGCTGCTGCCATGCCCCCCAAGAAGGCAACGAAAGAAAAAACAGCCACAATAAATCCCCTGCTCATTCCTTTGAAAATAGCCAGCACCAGCAAAATGAGGCAAATGAGGTCAATAATCATTTTTGGGGAAATGGGTTGTTATTGAGGTTTATAAAATTCAGTATCTTTACAGCGAGTTGACAACTGGAAATTTCGCTTCGGCCAGTTACATGCCACCCATAAAGTGCTATGTCATGAGAAGGTAAGCGGCTCTCCAACTCATAAAGGCATCTTCGGATGCCTTTATATTTTGCCAAAAATCACGTCGTATGTGTTTGTATCGGTCAGCACTCTTTTCTCGACAATGCCAATAGATTTTGCCAGATTAATGATGTTGCCATCCATATTAGTATTGGGCTCCATCACTATCTTAACAATCAGTTCATTATACTGATTTGCATAAATGTAAACCAGTTGTCCGCCTCTTTTATCTTTCAAAATTGCCAGCGGATTTTCTATTGCCTCCACAATTTCATGGAGCCTTTCAATGGCTATGGATTTGCCTCTGCTCATTTTTGCATCTCTCACCGCACGGAGCAGTTTCTTGTCAGATATGACAATTACATTCGACCGCAATTCCGTTCCGTTGCTTTCAAGGTCTTTTTTGATAACATCTTTAATGTTGCCAATAATGATAACTGTATTGTCAGGTTTTTTTTCATTGAAAACATATTGAACAAATTCTCCAAAATTTCCATCAAAGATTTTTAATGGTTTTATTTTCTTCATTTTGTTTTACAATTCAAAAGTGGATTGCTGAGCAAAACCATATGATTATTTGTTCAGCAAATCTTTTACTGCTGCTGAAATGGCTTTGCCTTCTGCCTTTCCGGCAAAATGTTTGGTAGCTGCTCCCATCACTTTGCCCATGTCGGCTGGAGATGTAGCTCCCAACTCTGCAATCAGTACCGCTAATTGACTTCGCAGTTCTTCATCGGTCATTTGTTCTGGTAGAAATTTTTCTAAAATGCTGATTTCTTCCCGCTCAGTTTTAGCCAGGTCTTCCCGGTTTTGTTTTTCGTAAATCTCCAGGCTGTCTTTGCGTTGCTTCACCAGTTTTTGCACCAGTTTGGTTTCGTCTTCGGCCTTTAGTTCGCCACCTGCGCCTTCAGCAGTTTTGGCGATAATGATGGCTGCTTTAATGGCTCGCAGTCCACGCAAAGCAGCTTCGTTCTTGCTTTTCATAGCATCTTTCATTTCTGCCATTACTCGTTGTTCCAGATTCATGATTTGTTTGTGTTTTAGTGAAGTTCTTTGTTTGTAGTTCTTTGTTTTGTCTAAATACTGACATCTAAATACTAACATCTTTTCCTACTGCAGCTTATTCGTTTCCATTTGCGAAGCCTTAAATTTTTCATAGAAATTCTTTGCAAACTCTTTTATGTCGTTGGTTAGTTCTGTGTGCTTTGTGGCACGGTTGTAAGTGTCGGCCATTGTCATGAAAGTCTGATAAAAAAAGTCAGCCATTTCGTCCACCATCATTTCTTTTGTCCAGAGGTCAATGCGCATTGCCGACTTGTCTGCGCCATCCCAAAAAGCAAGCATAAATGCTTTGGCCTTTTGCGCCATGTCTGCACTGCTGTCACTGGCTTTCCACGATATTTGTTGAGGCACTTTTTCGTGATCTAATTGTATGTCAATGGTAATTGTACTTGTTTGCATTTTTATAAATTGATGAGGGGGCAAAAATAAACAAACCATAAAGACTCTAAAGCAATAAGTTTCGTAAGGTTGGGTATTAAAAAATCATTTTGGCTCAATGTCTTTCACCATTTCCAAAATCACACTCACAGTTTTATCCCAGCTATATTCCTTGGCTTTTTCAACTCCTTTTTCAATCAGTTGATTGCGGCGATTTTCGTCTTTATACAGCAACTTCAATTGGTCGGCCAGTTGTGACTCATTGCCGGGATATACATACAAAGCTGCATCGCCACATATCTCTTTCACCACGGGAATATCGTAGGCAATCACCGGAACCTGCATGGTCAAACATTCCAAAGCTAGTTGGCTAAATCCTTCATATAAAACCGGGTAAACAGCGGCATAAGCAGAACCGGTCAGCAATGCCATTTCCGCCTGCGGCAAATGTTCCAGCAGGATGACATCGCTTCTGAACTTGTAAGTTTCCAGCTGTTGCTGTTCTTGTTTTATGTGGTTAAATGAATAACCAGCGACGACCAGTTTCATATTGCTTCGCTGCCATTTTTTGAACAGGGAAAATGCTTTCAACACATGAATGAATTGCGTAGCAGAATTGTCTGTTACATGATAAACGAAGTATTCATAACCATGAGTGTATCGCTCTTTAGTAGCTTCTTTTTCTGCCCATTCCACAGGCGCAAAAGCTGTTCTGCCTGCGCTGCCGCAAACGGTTATTTTGTTTCCGGGAAAATGATAAGCTGATACAATTTCATCTTTCACACTTTGCGAAACCGTTGCAACAGCAGAAGCTTTGTTCAGGCAGTTTCTTGTTGATTTTTTATAAAACAAACTGCTGTGCTTCGGATGTGCAGATTGCTTATGGAGAAAAGAGAGGTCATGAACAATCAACAACTGTGGAACGGATGTGGTTGTGCTGCACAAACCATAACTGCCAATGAATACATCGGGTTTGTGCTTTCGTAATGCGAGTGCCAGTTTCACATTGTACCACCACTTGTAGGAAATAAAATTTTTAGGCTTTGGAGTAATGGTAATGACAGAAACATTTGGCGGAAGCTCAAAAGAAACAATGGGCAATTTATCAACAAAGAAAATGAACCGATGATTTGGCTGCAACTGAGCCAGGCGAAAAAACACTTCCTGTGTGAAAGCATGATATTCCGCCATTTGCGAAGCGAATAAAAACCTAGTATCAACTGCAATAAGCATGGTGTAGCAAAGGTAGTCGGGAAGTGGGTCGCAAAGAAAATTAGCCTGTCAAAAAAAAAGTGGCTCACTCTTTTAAGAATGAGCCACTTTAGCAAAGTCATAACGTGGTTTCAGAGAAACCAAAACCTATTTAATTGTATCAAACACTTGTTCATTTACCTTAACTGGATATTTCTTTCTCAGCGATTCTATCCATTTTGCTTCCAGAACTTGCTGATAATCGCTGATGACCATGCCACGGGCATCTTCAAAATTTCTTTGTCCCGGTTCTTTATACACCTTCAACACATTGTTGAAGGTATAAGATTCGTCCTGTTTGTTTTTTACCGGGATGGTGACCAGGTTTTCTGTAAAATCTGTATGCTCCTGCACGGGTAACTGAGACAGTTCGTAGCGGCTGCTGTCGGCAATGACATCTGAACCATTGTTTGCCGTTATCTGCCTCCAGTCTGAAGGGTTTGCTTTTATTTTTTGCGCTATTTCTTCTGCCAGTTTTTCAGTGTTGCAAGTTATTATAATGGCATTGGCACTCGCAGGCCACATGTATTTTTCTTTATGCTGGTTGTAGTAAGCCAGCAACCCCAATGAATCCGTATTAGCCTTTCCCCACACGTTTTTTTCCATGATGCCAAAGAGCAGATTAGCTTCTTTAAACTCCTTCACTTGTCTTGTGTAGTCGTCGTTGTAATCGCCCAGGTTGGTGCGGTAATAATCGTCGGCTGAGGTGCGGATGAATTTTTTGTAAAACGGCGAATAATTTTTGATGCCTTCTTCATTGTTCTGCTGCGAGGCTTTGATGTATTTTACCCAATCCGCAACTTTAATATTTTGCTTCGCAAATGAAAATAACACTGTGTTTTCGTTGATAGTTTTAAAACCTGTGACACCCTTGTTATGCACGGCACTGTCTGTATAAACAAACAGCTCGCTTTCTTTCACAGCAGCAGGCTTGTATTTAATGAGAGCCAGGTGCTTTTCAATCAACTCATTTTTTGATTTTTCGAGCCTGCTGTCTTTTGATACTTTATCCTGCAAACCGGCATATACCGATCCGTCGTTGAGGTCGGCAGCGGCGGGTTTTGCTTCCAGCAGCTTGATGATGTGGTAGCCGTGATTGGTTGCAAACGGTTTTGAAATGTCGCCGGGTTTGCTGAGGGAAAAAGCAACATTTTCAAAGGTTGAATTGTAGGTGCCAATTGTAAATTCAGGCAGTTCACCTTTAGTTGGGCTGCTGCTGAGATCATTGCTAAGCGTAGCTACAACTGATGAAAAATTTTCTTTGCCGGTAACCAATTGATAAACGCTGTCTGCCTTTCTTGAAGCTGCAGCTTTTTGCTCTTCTGTGGGGTTGGGCGGCATAGCAATTAATATTTGCGCCACACGGCGCGAACCCTGCGATTTGCTTTCGCTAATGTTCTTAAAAATATGGTAGCCGATTTTGGAACGAAATGGTGCAGAATAAGTTCCCGGCTTCAGGCTGTAGATTATGTTTTCTATTTCGTAAGGAAGGGTGAAAACAGTGATCTTGCCCAGGTCACCTTTTGACTGCCTCACACTTTCTTCAGTGGAGTAAGATGCAGAGGCTTCGCCAAAATCTTTTCCTTCTTTCAACTCTTTCCAGGCAGTGTTAATTGTTTTGAAGGCCGCAGCAGAATCTTCGTCAGGGCCGACTTCCACAAAGATTTGTGCAACATGAATGTCTTTCTGGCTGCGGTCAAATGCTTCTTTCACCAGTTGCTTCACATTGGCCTGATCGTTTATGATGTTGTCTGCAATCTGTCGTTTAAAATTTTGCAGCTCGTATTGTTGGGTAGCATCTTTGTCCAATCCTTCGTCGTAGGCGGCCTGCACTTTTAGTTTAAAGTTGGTGTAAAGATCAAGGTATTCCCTGAGTGCTTTTTTGCGGTCGCCGCTGATGTTTGGGTTTTTATTAAAAGCCCTCACGAACTCATCTTTAGACACTGCGTTTTTACCAAAAGTAAAAACAGTTTGAGCATACGAGGCAGCCACGGAGGCAATGCCAATGAAAGCCAATGCAAGTTTCTTCATCTTAGTTTTTGGTTATTTTGACGGATTAGGTGTCGCTGTTTTTTTGATTTTTGCCTGGAGTACATCATCAAACTGTTCAATGGTCAGCATTTTGCCAATGATGCGTTTCTGGCTATCCAGCAAATATAGAGTAGGGGTTTTATAAACATCGTACAACTGGCGAAAATTTGCCACTCCTTTTTTGGTTTCTTCATCCCGCACTGCTTTGGGCTGGTAAATGTTGATCCAGTCGCCGAGCTTGTGGTCAACAATGAATTTTTTCCAGGCTTCGTTGGCGGCCTCGTCAATATTTACACCAACCAGTTTTACACCCTGCGCCTTCCACTTGGCCTGGTACATGCTGTCCACACGTGGCACTGTTTCTTTGCAATGTCCGCAGTTGGGATCCCAGAAAGTAACAAAAGTATAAGGCGCATTGATGCCGTAAAGCGACACAGACTTGCTACTTGTATCCAGCATTTGCAGATCGGCGGCCTGCTCGCCCAGTTGGTTGGCCATCAGGCTGTAGGCACGGTCAAAAATGTATTTGCGCTGCTTTTCATTGAGCCAGAGTGTGTCTCCCTTGCTGTAATATTTATCGAAGAGAAACAGAAATACTTTGTCCTGCCCCATAAATTCAGGGTTAATGTATTTGTCGGTAAACTTGCCCAGCAGGTATTGAAACATTTCTTTGTTTTCACGGGAAATGAGCAGCAGGTAATTAATATCACTGATGGTAGAGTCAACATCGGGAATGACATAATACTTCAGGTATTCGTCAAGCTTTGGCTCAAAGAAGGGAGTTCTTACAAGTGCCTCTTCATCAAAAGGAACCTGGTCCCACCAGTTGTCTTTTACAAAATGATAAGGATAAGCTGAATCTGGCTTGCCTTTCACAACGGGAACAGCCGGCACTTCGGGCCGCTTCATGGTATAGAAAAATTTAGCCAGCAGCGAGGTGGGATTTGTTTTAATAACTCCATCGCGATAATCGTCCAGTTCTTTGTTGCCATTCACCAGTTTTGCCCTGGTGTCAGCGGAATCTTTTTTGTTTTTTGCAGATGCAAGCTGCTGTTGCAAAGCATTGAGAGCCGGAGCTTTTTTAGCCAGATACCTTGTATAGTCTAAAAACAAATCGTTCTCGTGTGAACCCGTCACAGTGTATTCTGCCAGTTTGGTCGTGTCTCCTTTCACAGAAAAATGCTGGTCTTTGTCCATGAGGAACTCGAACAACAAAAACTTTTGCGGCGACACGGCAAAGTAAATGCCCCGGGGCAGTTTTTTGCCGCCTTTAAAAACGCCTTCACTTTTTTCGTCGAGAAATGCAGAGTCTGCCAGGTTTTTATATTTACCAAAATAGCAACCCAGATAAACCCAAGTGTTCTTGTAGGGCTTTAAGGTAATAGGGATATTGTAACCATCGGATTCATGGTGTGCGGTTTTGCCTTTAGCATCCGTTTGTGCTATGCCAAAAAGGGTGATGGCGAAAGCAAGGGTAGTCAATAAATATCGCTTCATATAGTTTGTAAGAATATTATACCGTGTAAAACTATCTTTTAAATTGTAAACTGGTTTTTAAGAAATGTTAATAGTAAAGTTTAAAACTGTTCTTCTGCTGCCTGAAACGCCGTTGCGGTTCATTTTAGTTTTTTGAAAGAACAAAAAATTAGCTAAATCTATTTGAAGATTTTTGGCAATGAAACGCATTTAAACCGCAAGTCCCTCCCTACAGTCCCAATGATTCTAATAATTGTTTTACAACGGGTATTTCGCTTTTCTTAGAGTTCAATATTTGTGCATTGCCAAGTATAATGTTGTTCGTTAAAAATAAATGAAACAATCGCACGGTTTTGCATTTGATTTTTAAATTGTTAAGAGTAGTACCTGCTCCGTTGCATCAACGAAGCCCGGCGGCTTGAGTCTCTGTATAGAATTTCTATTTTCTCAAATTGGTACAATTTTTCCCAAAAATATAATTTGTTAACACATACATTTTCAAATACCAAAAACGTTTTTTAATATTCGGATTCAATAGCAAATTCAATATTCTAAATTAAACTTTAACAATACTCCGGTAGTTTTTTAAAAGCAAGTATGGTGGATAACTAATTGCTGTAAAAAAATAAATTAAGGATTGAAGATAGAAATAAAAAAAGGC
>JAYTGA010000298.1:0-6542 GCA_043733905.1 Segetibacter sp. | reverse complement strand
CATGCACCTGCGGCTTTAGTGAATGTGAAAGCAGAAAACGGCCATCCACTTGTGAAGGGGAAAAAAGTGACAGGCTTTTCCGATACGGAAGAAGAAGCCGTGGGATTAACCAAAGTAGTTCCTTTTTTACTGGAAGATGAATTGAAAAAACTGGGTGCACACTACAGCAAAGGGGCAGACTGGGCTTCCTACACACAACACGATGGATTATTGATTACCGGGCAAAATCCTGCATCGTCCGAAGCTGTTGCAAAATTGCTTTTGAAAACACTTGCCGGAGAAAAAGAAAATCAACCATAACAAAGCATTCAATGGAAAGACAATCGGGGAAACAATTTTACCACAATGGGTAAAATGCCGTTCTACATGAGGATACAGTCTGTCCTGAGATAGCACAATTCAGTGAAGCCAAAAATGTTTCATCCTTATTTGGCTAAATCAGCACCTTTGCAGATAATGATTATGAAACACACTTTACTCCTGTTGATGGTTATCCTGATCAATGGCTTTCTTTTTGCGCAGAAAAAAATAAATAGCCCTACTGTGTGGCAAGCCATGCTGAAAAGAGCAGATGGTAAAACCATCAATTTCAACTTTGAAGAAAAGAAAATAAATCACAAAACCGTGCTGACCATTTTGAATGCGGCAGAGCGATTAAAGGTTGAAAACATTGATTGCAGGAATGATTCTGTTTTCATTAAAATGCCTGTGTTTGAATCTTCTTTCAGGGCGAAAATGTCGGGTGAAAAATGGGAAGGCTTTTGGACAAGAGGTTCTTCATCAAAAGAGTTTTCCATTCCTTTTGTGGCAACAAAGAGCAGCACCCGCTATGCGCTGACCAATGGCCCGGCACAGCATAACATCAGCGGACGGTGGGCTGTCATGTTTTCATCTGATACCGCCAAGACGGCCACTTCAATTGGTGAGTTTGTGCAAAAAGGCAGTAACGTAACAGGTACATTTCTGACACCGACAGGTGACTATCGCTACCTGCAGGGAGTGTTAACAGGCAACCAGTTAATACTATCAGGCTTTGATGGCGCACACGCTGTTTTGTTTGAAGCGACAGTGGGCAGTGACGGAACAATAAACAGCGGCCATTTTTATTCCGGTCCAAGATATAGTGAAGACTGGTCTGCTGTTAAAAATGCAAAAGCCACAGTTAAAATAAATGAGTCTGCAATGTATGTGCGACCGGGTGAAAAGAAATTGAATTTTCGTTTTCCCGACCTTGACAGCATTCTTGTTTCCATCAATGATAAACGGTTTAAGGACAAGGTGGTGGTTATTCAATTGATGGGATCATGGTGCCCTAATTGCATGGATGAAACGGCCTTCCTGAGCGAGTTTTATGCAAAGAATAAACAACGTGGAATAGAAATGGTCGCATTGGCTTATGAATATTCTACTGACTTCAGCCGGTCAAAAAACAGCCTATTGAAATTCAAAAAGCGGTTCAATATAACCTACCCGATTTTGAATACTGGTGTCGCGGTTTCAGACAGTTTGCGAACTGAGAAAACATTGCCGCAGGTAACACCTATCAGGGTTTTTCCTTCTTCTATTATTTTAGATAAACATGGTAACATCCGCAAACTGGACAACGGTTTTGTAGGCCCTGCCACTGGTTCGCATTATGAAGACTATAAACAGGAGTTTTATAAACTAATAGATGAACTGACGGGAGAGGGGAGTTAGGTGTGAGGTATGAAATATGAAGTATGAGGTATGAGTTATGTGAAACTATGAGGTATGAACTATGAGGTATGAACTATGAGATGAATAGGGTTTAAAAGCTGGGCTTTGTATTGGTCATTGCATTGTAACCCTCACCTCTCCCCTCCTCCAAAGGAGAAGGGGAGAGGTGAGGGTTACAATCGTTTACGCAACTATGTCGAGATGGGTGATAAGATGGGTAATGTGTTCTTGCATCTGATCGAGTTTGGTGAGGTCGCGTTCTTGTATTAGTGCTGTTAGCTTACCCATGGTATTGGTTAAATACTTGAATTTTCCTTCTACTTGTTCATTAAACATCTGATCGTGGGTGATGAAGGTGTTGTGTACGAGCCAGCGGCGGCGGGAAGATCCGTCGTGGTAATTGCCGAGGGCTGCTCCTTCTTTGCACATTGACATCATATATTCTCTGCCGTTGTGGCTAATGGTCTCCTGAAGTAACATGCCACTGTTGAGAAAGAAACGCCTGATGGTGTCGGCATGACGGGAGATGTGTAGATCCATACGCTCGTTGTAGCGGTTAAACAGATGGGCATTGAAGACTTCTATATAATTTTTTGTTGGTCGAAAAGCCCGCAGGCCTTGCGGACCATAGTACCAGGTGACGGAGTTGTAAATGGTATCTTCCGGTTTGCTGTACTTTCTCCTTATAGGGCTTTTCTGGAAAATGATCATCCATGTGTTTTTAGACTTTGGCATTTGGATCATGTACTCCTTGGGCCAGTTGGCACGTCTGTCTATCTTTTGGCGCTTTCTGTCTTTGTGATAGATGAGCTCCAGTTTCTTTCTTTGAACTTGCTCGATTTTGTTGTAATCCTTAATAAGCTCAAGTGTAATTTCCTCGTTTGTCATTGCAGGTACTAACATAATGTGTGGGGTTTTGAGGGTATAACGACACTATTGTTGAGATTAGTATTTTTATGGAGAAAATATTTTTTTTATGGGGAAAGTTGTTAATGATAGCACCGGAAATGGTTATTAAAAAAATGATGGGATTGTTGTTGGTGATTATACCAATAGCGTTTAAAAATGGTGTGAATTGATTTTAAATTTTAAAAAGGTCGGCTAAATGTCCGCATCGCAGTTGCAGGTTAAGAACAAAGGTGTTGCCTTTCCACTAACACCGCAAGGGCAAAAAACTCCTGATTTTTTCATTCCAAGATTTTTTGGTTAATAGAAATTGTCCGCAATAGAATGGCAAAAAATTATTTCTAAGATAAGTTCTTTGCTCTTCTATAAAGTCTTTGCATTGCCCAACCATAAGCAGAAGGCTGAACTAAACCATCTCAATTGGCATTAACTAAAGGTAAGCCGTTATTTTTTCTTTCCTTATTCAAAAAAAGAGCAGTAAATAAATGCTATTCCTAAAATAAAATAACCGTAACACAGGATGATTCTACCTGCCTGATTTGTGATTGTGGCTAAAACTTTATACATTGCCTCATTAACACCTTGCCATTATAAAACCTGCCTACATTCAAAGGACTATTATTTTTAGTTTCCTTATCGGAATATTTTTTCCCGGTAAAAGTATTGCGCAGCCTAAAGATTCCGGCACTTTTAAAATAAACGGATATGTAGATGCCTATTATGCCCGTTATAATGACTCTGTAGGCACCAATAACTTTCAAAAGTTTCCAGTCATTTCTCCGCGAAGCAATGTCTTCGGATTAAACATTGCTCAGCTAACGGGTCAATATAATTCACGCTGGTTAAGGGCAACGGCAACACTTCACTATGGTGATATTCCAACCAGTGCATGGTCGCCTGTTTTCAACATGATACAAGAGGCTAACCTCGGTATAAAGATTGGCAAAAAGGTCTGGGTGGATGCAGGTTTTTTTAAAACACATATAGGCACCGAAGCGCTTTTGCCAAAAGATAACATTGCGAGTTCGCTTTCAATAATCACCTTCTACGAACCGTGGTGGCAGGCAGGCGTTAAGGTGTCTTATGCTGCAAATGATAAGCTGCTATTTTGTTTGCATATTCTGAACGGCTACAACACATTTGTTGAAAACAATAAAGACAAATCAATTGGTGTTACGGTTAATTATACTTTAGGAGATAAGGGTAGTATAGCTTACTATAATCTGTTGGGCGAAGAAATGCCAGATAGCATTCATACCCCCCATTTTCGCATTCTTCATAATGTGGTCTTCAATTACCAGCTTACCGCTAAGCTAAAAGTTTTGATTGGCGCAGACCTTATTTCCCAGCAACATTCCGTTATTACTAATGATGCAAAAACTGCTTTTATTTACAGCAGCATCGCCACATTCAAATACCAATGCAAGCCGCAATTTGCAGTATATGCCCGTGGCGAAAAATTTAGTGATAAAAATGGTTTTCTCACAGGTACCATTACCGACAACAACAACACATTGACCGGTTTCAAACTTTGGGGAATCACGGCAGGGGTTGAATACAAACCAACAGACAATTCATTTATCCGGTTGGAAGCAAGGCATTTGCAAATGAATAAAAACCAGGAAATATTCCGGTGGAACGGTAGCAATGAAAACAGCCGTTTGGAAATGATGCTGCATGCAGGTATTTCATTCTGATGCATTGTAAAAAGGAAAAAATCGCTCATCATAATTCGTAATTTTTAATTCTTAACCCTTAATATCCCACTCATGTTCGACACTGGAATAACCGGCTTTATGCTGCTGGCAACAAGCCTTGTCATGCTGATGACACCCGGACTCGCATTCTTCTATGGAGGTCTTGCCGGAAAAAGAAACATTCTCGGCATCATGATACAGAGCTTTGTTTCTATGGGCATCACCACCATCATGTGGTTCCTTTGTGGCTATTCGCTTTGCTTTAGCGGCGATGCAATGGGCGGCATTATCGGCAATTTTGACAAAGCCTTTATGCACGGCGTTGACCTCAATTCACCTTTCCCCGGCAATCATAAGTTACCTGAATTTGTTTTTATGGCTTACCAGATGATGTTTGCCATTATTACCCCTGCCCTCATCACCGGTGCATTTGTAAACCGTGTAACTTTTAAATCGTACCTCATATTTTTAGTGCTGTGGCAATTGCTGGTTTACTACCCGTTTGCCCACATGGTGTGGGGCGGTGGCTTGCTTGCACAGTGGGGTGTACTCGACTTTGCAGGAGGTATTGTGGTGCATGCAACAGCAGGCTTTGCTGCCCTGGCTTCCGTGATATATGTGGGCAAGCGCAGAGATACGCTATCAGTGCCAAACAGCATTCCGCTCATAGCTATTGGCACAGGGCTGCTGTGGTTTGGTTGGTACGGCTTCAATGCCGGCAGCGCTTTAGATGTAAATGCAGTTACCGGCCTTGCTTTCGTTAATACAGATGTAGCCGCTTCCTTTGCCGCCATCACATGGCTGGCAATTGAATGGAGCATACAGCGAAAACCAAAGTTTGTAGGGCTGCTTACCGGTGCCGTAGCAGGACTGGCAACCATTACTCCGGCAGCAGGATACGTATCACTTCCTGCTGCGGTGGCTATAGGCATTGCGGCGGGTATTGTCTGTTATATTGCAGTTCACCTCAAAAACAAAATGGGTTGGGACGATGCACTTGACGTATGGGGTGTGCATGGCATTGGCGGCTGCCTTGGTACTATTCTGCTCGGTGTGTTTGCTTCCAAAGCTGTTAACAGTGCCGGTGCTGATGGACTGCTATCCGGTGGAGGCTCATTTTTTATGAAGCAATGCGTTGCTGTTATTTGCGCCTGCATCTATGCCTTTGCATTCACCTATGTTATGCTTGTGGTCATAAATAAAATAACAAGGGTAAAGGTTTCTGAAACCGATGAAGACATGGGCCTCGATGCATCGTTGCATGGAGAAAAAGCTTATGACGAAGGTGCATTGTAAAGGGACATTTGTCAGATGCAAAATTGTGGAACCCCTTTCAGGGTAAAATAGTATGCCCCCTGCTCCTTCTGCGTACCCCTGTTTCTTTGCTAGCTACTGCAGACATGAATAGCTGTTTTGGAATTTGTTTAAAAAATCATTCTACGCTTTTAATGATTGGTGTTGTTTGTCTGGGCGTTTCGATTTGCCCGCTCTTTGCGCCGTGTGGGTTACAAGGCTCAACTGTTGGGACTTTCAGCCGAATATCGAACCAAAAGTAAAAGAAACAAACGAATGATGAACAGCGAATTTTCAGTCGGAATAGAAGCTGATAAAGAGATGCTGCTGAAGCTATAACATCCTGTCCACATGGCGCAAAACGGTTTGTTGAACCAACACCTTCGGTGAAGATTGCATTACAGGTAAAAGCTATAACTTTATACTTCAAAATACGACAAATGAACTTATCCGTTTTTAATCGCTTAAAAAGTAGTGCCATATTATGAATGAAAATCAATGCTTTATAGGACCTGCTAAATGAATTATATTGATGGAAATACTGAACTGCACTTCTTAGGTTTGATAGAATATCTTCATTGTTGTGAAGGTTGTAGGAAGAGGATTTTTAAAAACTGTTTTCATAACTTGCATTAGAATGGACGTTGCGATTTCAAAAAATAAAGTACTAATCAGGTTGACAGAAGAAAGGTGGCAACATATTTCAATTGGTCACCCGGAAATAGCAGGGTTTTACTTTGAGATTCTGGAACTATTGAAAATCCCAGTTGCATTTATGAAGGTAGTAGTGATGAATTTATTGCAGTTAGCTATAAAAAAGAAGCAGAAGGGAAATTTTTGGTAGTCGTTTATAACAATACTCCGGTAGTTTTTTAAAAGCAAGTATGGTGGATAACTAATTGCTGTAAAAAAATAAATTAAGGATTGAAGATAGAAATAAAAAAAGGC
>JAYTGA010000297.1:0-1625 GCA_043733905.1 Segetibacter sp. | reverse complement strand
ACTATTTTTTTCCTGATGTATTTTCTATCAAGAGAATCTATTTTCGATCTAAGTTCGTAATCATCGCTGCCGGTAAGCCCGGTGTAACTATTCACTGATTTGCTGATTTGGAAATCTGCATTGAATGCCGGTTTCAGGCTTTTTAACTGATCCAAACTTAAATAAACTCCATCTGGAAATTTTGAAACCTGAGCAACACTGCTAATAGCTAAAAATATTAAAATCAGAATATGGAAGTTCTTGTTCATGTTTATGATTTAATAAATTACTTGTTGTTTCATTGACAGTTTAGACGACATTAACTCTCGGCAACAGGTATTCTACATTAAAAACTATTTTATTCGCGCTTTCAAAAATACCAACGCAATCTTATGAGCGGCATCAGCTGAAACTTTATCAAAATTCGGATTGCTTGGATTGGCGAAAGCATGATCAGCATCATACCAGTTTACGGTTAATTTTTTATTCACTGCTTTCATGTCTGCCATGAATTTATTCACCACCTCGTGATTAATCCATTTATCTTTTGCCGCGAAAATTCCAAGCACATCAGCATTCAGAGTCTTTAATTTATTTTGATCGGTTTCCGGCATTCCATAATACATCACACAACCGACAGCCTGCTTTCCGGCCATGAGTGTTGTTTGTAGCGACCATCCGCCGCCAAAGCACCAGCCTATCGTAGTTATCTTTGCTTGCGCCCCGGTGTAAGCAATAGCTCCCTTGATAACAGAAACCGCCCGCTCTTGTTTAACTTCTCCCATTAGTTTCTGCGCATCAGCAGCAACGGATGCAACGTGCCCGTCGTACAAATCGATGGCAATAACATTTGCGTTGCCTACTTCACCTTGCAATTTTTCTGCTTCCTGTTTGATGTAGTCATTCAATCCCCACCATTCATGAACCATGATGATCCAGTTATCCGTTGGTTTATCGGCTTTAACAACGAAAGCAGCGGATTCTCCGCCATCATTCGTTTTATAGGTTATCATTTTCCCTTTAACAGGATTGAAATTAAACGGAAGCGGATCAGCATGCGAGGAAACAAAGGTTTCATTGGAAGAGAGCATGGCAAACTTTTCGGTGGAACTCATGCTGCAGCAAGTAGTTTTTGTTTGTGCGTAGGCAGCCAGGTTGAAGCATGCCAGGACGAGGAAAAGTGATTTTTTCATAAGAGTATAGTTTGAATTTGTTGATGCAAAATAGGAAATTAAGAAGTAATGAAAAAACAATTTTCATGCATGGATAATTGATAAATGACTCCTTCGATTGTTACTTTCTTGTCTTGATACAAGAAAGTAACCAAAGAAAATCAAGCCAAAAAAAAGCTGCCGTCACACAAGCCTGCACACGCCCGCTTTTTTGGCGGGCCCACGCAAATGCCTTGATTACACATTGTACTAGTTTCAATTTATTTCGAAATATAAATTTCGTTCATCAGCATAAACCAAAGAAATTTTTTTTTGAAAATAAATAATCAATTGAATTTTCTTCATAAAATCACTTGAATAAAAAAGCCTTCGCAAATGCAAAGGCTCAATAGAAGCATTTTCTGGAGCTGATTAATGCGAAGCTTCGTGCATCACATTTGCAAACTGAGTCACATTCCTGAAAACAAATTCATG
>JAYTGA010000296.1:0-21969 GCA_043733905.1 Segetibacter sp. | reverse complement strand
AGTTAGTCGTGCTGATACCTGGTAGCCTAATACTCTACGGGAGAAACAGTCTAAAATAAAGGTGATGTAATAGAACCTTTCTTGTACTTCGAAGTAAGTAATGTCACTGCTCCAGGCTTCATTAATGTTGCTAAGATTGGCGTTTTTTAATAAATCATCAAAGCGTACCACACCACTGCTGTCAGTGGTTCGAAACAGGTTTAGCTTTCTTTCAATACTAAAGCCATGGTCTTTACAAAGGCTCTCAAAGCAGTCCCTACCCATATTTTCCGGTTGAATCTTATAGTACATTGCTCTACAGCTTAAAGTAGGGTGGTCGGCTCTTATTTGACTAATAATCTGCAGCAGGTAAGCTGTTTGTTCGCCGTTCACCATTCTTCTGTTTAATAGTTGATGAATTGATTGTTTACTGGCAGAAACACTTTGGTAGAACATATTCAGACTACAGCTGAGTTGCTCTCTGTGTTGCCAGTACCAGATAAGGGTTTGCGCTAGAATTTTTTTTTAATGTCTACCCCATATGTCTCTTCGGCCAGATCAATCATCTTGTCTTTAAAGTCAAGCTGAACCTGCTTTTGACCAATAATGCGTTCCAAATCAGCAACCTTTGCTTTTAGGGCAATTAGCTTAGCTGTGTCACTCTCTGATTCTACAATAACCCGTACTCCCTTCATATAATTTTGTCCATATTTGACAAACCATTTTGAAACATTGTTTTCCCGCACTTCATACTGCCGACTGACTTCAGCAATAGTCGTTACTTTTTGTTCAATTTCCCTGACTTTTTTCTGTTTAAACTCTTCGCTGAAATGTCTACGTCTACGCTCTTCTGTACTTTGTTTGAATTGTTTTCTTGTTGCCATAGTTTTATGTTTTAAGTTTGTTTCTAACCCCTTAAAACGGTCAACGTATTTCAGGCACTAACAGTTAATTTCGTGTGTACAATTTTTACTATTGATTGAGTTTTGTTAGAATAACTTTGAACCTAAAAGTATTAAGATTTAAATGGCAATTAAGTACACCTTTTCGGGGCATGAAAGTTTTCAGTGCCGGCATTTGTGGTTGAAAAAGGGGTATGACTTTGTGAAGGCGAACAGGTCTTTTAATGATGAAGATGCGGTGCTGATTTTGGGGGTTGGTAAAAACATGGTTAACGCTATCCGGTTTTGGATGAAGGCTTTTGGAATGACGGATAACAATGACGAACTTACCGATTTGGCCCACAGGCTTTTAGCTGATGATGGATGGGATCCTTATTTGGAAGATGAAGCGAGTTTGTGGCTGCTTCACTATCATTTGGTGACCAATAATATTGCCTCGTCTTACGCTCTTTTTTTTAATGAACTAAGGAAGGAAAAAATTGAATTTACCAAGGAAAATTTCATTTCATTTATTGTACGAAAAGGTGAGACAACCGGGGATTTTGTTGCCAACAGGAATACATTGGAAACCGATTTTAATGTGCTTACAAAAATGTATTACCGCTCTGATGCGCAAAGTAAAGACAGGGAGGATACGTTTTCAGGTATTCTTACTGAATTGGATTTGATAAAAGGAAAGGGTAAGCGGGACGATATGGATGGCAAAAAAGGAGAGGAATTGTACATGGTTGAGAATACCGAAAAAACGGAAATACCGGAGAATGTCATCTTATACAGTATCCTGCATAGTGGCGGTTTTGAATCATCTGTGGATTTAAGAAAGATTGAACAGGACAGCAACTCTATAGGGTCTGTGTTTGCCATCAACCGGTCGGGGATTTTAATGAAAATTGAGGCGTTGACTAAAAAATATAAAAGCCATATCGTCTTTAACGATACGGCAGGGATAAGGGAAATACAATTTAAGCAACCGATGGATAAATTTAAGTGTCTCGAAGATTACTACAGCAATGGGAAATAAATTTACAACCTCCGTCAATATTATCAGGGATTCTGAAAGGGAACTCAATTATATACCTACGCCTAATGGGGTAAAAATTGTGAACCAACTATGCAACGACTTTAAAACAGGCATTCGTTCGTTTAGTATTATTGGTTCTTATGGCACGGGTAAATCTTCTTTTTTGTGGGCTTTTCAGCAAAGTGTGAGTTCTAAGAAAAAGTATTTTGGTATCAATTTGCTATCTAATCCAACTGTTGAATTCATCAATATTATTGGGGAGTTTAAGTCTATAAAGGAGGCATTTGCAGATATTTTAAACATCAGTGAAAGGCGCAACTTATCTGAAAACATATTTGGTGAAATTTTCAATAAATACCATGATTTAGGGAAAGGAAATCCCCTGATTTTTATTGTAATTGATGAATTTGGGAAGTTCCTTGAGTATGCTGCGCAAAATGAACCGGAAAATGAATTGTACTTTATTCAGCAGTTAGCGGAATTTGCAAACAACCCACTGCACAACATTATTTTATTTACTACACTCCATCAGAATTTTGATGCTTATAATGTTTATTTAAGTTCAGCGCAAAAGCAGGAATGGACTAAAATAAAAGGCCGTTTTAAAGAGATTACCTTTAATGAGCCGGTGGAGCAGTTGTTGTTTTTGGCTTCGGAACACCTGAACCAAAAGCCATCTGCAAAGGCTGCTGATACGGAGATTGGAAAGGCACTTGGACTGTTTATAAAATGCAGGGCTTTTGATAATAATCCTGATTATGTTTCTGAAATAGCAGGGAAGCTGTTTCCAATGGATTTGCTTGCGGCCAATATTCTTACCCTGTCTTTGCAGAAATATGGGCAAAATGAACGGTCTCTTTTTTCTTTTTTAGAATCAAATGACCATACAGGAATTAATCACCCAGAATGGAGGCTACACAATAATCCATTTTACAATGTTGCTTGTGTGTATGATTATCTTGTGTTCAACTATTATTCATTCATTAATTCAAGAAATAACCCCCATTTTTTTCAATGGACTGGTATTAGGAGTGCAATAGAACTTGCAGAACGGCAGTTTGATAAAAATGCTGCGGATTATTTAAAAATAGTAAAGACAATAGGATTATTGGGAATCACTGCGGCCAATGGTGCTGTACTTGATTTACCGTTTTTAACCAGTTATAGTAAGTTGTGCTTAGGTATAAAAAATGCCGATGCTTTAATTAAGGATTTAGATAAAAGTCAAATAATCCGTTATCGGAAATATAACAAGTGCTATATACTTTTTGAAGGTACCGACCTAGATATTGAAGAGGCTCTAATGGCTGCCGGAAATAGGGTTAGTGAGATAAATGATGTCCCAACATTTTTACGTAAGCATTATCAATTGCCGCCAATTATAGCTAAACAAGAAACTTATTATAGTGGATTACCGAGATTGTTTGATTATAGAATTTCATCTTCCCCCATTGATGAAGTTCCTTTCGGCGAAATTGATGGTTTCATAAACCTGGTATTCAATGAAACGCTTAATTTGGATGAAATCATTACTGCTTCTACAGAAACGGAAGAAGCAATTTTATATGGGTATTTTGTAAACGCAAATTCAATCAAGAATTTGTTATTTGAAATTGAGAAAACCCTATGGGTTTTAAAAGAAAATGAAGAAGATAATGTTGCTGTGAGGGAATTGAAAAATATTTTGTTTCACCAGCAAAATTGGCTGACAAATAAAATAATCAATATTTTTTACAGTGAAACAAACGAAGTGATTTGGGTATTTAAGGGCAAGACCGAGGTCATTAATAGTAAGAAGGAATTCAACCAATTGTTGACCAAAATTTGCCAAATCACCTATCCGCAAACCCCAATTTTCATCAACGAATTGGTAAACAAACATCGAATATCAACATCCATACACACGGCGAAGAAATATTATTTCAAAGCATTGGTTTCTAACTGGGATAAACCGGATTTGGGGTTTGACCCTCAAAGATTTCCGCCGGAGAAAACCATTTATCTTTCGTTGCTTAAACAAAACGGCATTCATCTTTACACTGACGATGTTAGTTATACTTTAAGTGCCAATAAGAAAAACCAGTTTCATCATCTTTGGAAATGCTCCAATGATTTTTTAGAAAGTGCAAAATCATCCAAAAGAAATTTGGCCGACTTTATAGAACTGCTTGGCAAGCGGCCTTATAAGTTAAAACAGGGAATGATAGATTTTTGGGTTCCCACTTTTCTTTTCATCAAACGAAATGACTTTGCGCTTTTTGGGGACAATGGCTATATCCCATATTTTAATGAGGAGATTTTAGAGTTACTCGGAAAAAATCCTGATAAATTCGAGATCAAGACTTTCAATGTGGAAGGTGTAAGGCTGGATATTTTCAACAGTTACAGGGTTTTTTTGAACCAGCAACAAAACAACGAGGTCACCAATAATTCATTTGTTGAAACGATAAAACCATTTTTAAGTTTTTACAAAACACTACCCGACTATTCAAAAAATACAAAACGACTAAGCAAGGAAGCTCTATCGCTTAGGAATGCTATTGCTAACTCCAAAGACCCGGAACAAACTTTCTTTGATGATTTCCCCAATGCACTAGGATTTAATTTGCCTGCACTTCAACAGTCGCAGGATAATTTGCAGAATTATACACTCAAATTGCAGGAAGCAATCAGAGAATTAAGAACCTGTTTTGATGAATTAATTAACAGGATTGAAGCCTTCATACAAACAGACTTAATCGGTGAAGAAATTCCTTTTGAGAAATACCAGCAGCAATTGCAGGGTAGGTTTAAAAAATTGAGAAGACATTTGTTACTACCTTTTCAAAAAACATTTATCCTAAGATTGGATTCACAAATTGATGACCGGAAAGCCTGGATAAATTCATTAGTACAGTCATTGACTGGCAATTCTTTGGAAAAAATGAGGGATGAGGATGAAATACTTTTGTACGACAAATTCAAAACCATAATTTTAGAGCTTGATAGTTTAACCAACATTTCTGCTACTGACTTTAAAGAAGATAAGGAGGATATTATCAGCCTTGAAATAAACTCCTTTGTTGACGGCATGAGCAAGAAGCTGGTTCGGCTGCCAAAGAATAAAGCGACAGCAGTTAAAAAAATAGAAGAAGCATTAAGACCAGGTTTTGCAAAAGATAAAACACTGAATATAGCGGCACTAATTAACCTGCTAAAAGAACAATTGCAACAATGAGCAAAGTAAGACATGTATTGGGCATATCAGGCGGCAAAGACAGTGCTGCCTTGGCTATCTACATGAAAAATAATTACCCGGATTTAGAGATTGAATACTACACATCGGACACAGGCAAGGAGTTGGACGAAACCTACCAATTGATTGATAACCTTGAATCGTTTTTGGGTAAAAAGATACTTCGGTTGGCGGCAAAGGAAAACAGCCCGGAATTGCCATTTGACCACTTTCTAAAAATGTATGGCGGTTACTTGCCGTCGTCTAACGCAAGGTGGTGTACCAAGAGTTTGAAATTGGAACCTTTTGAAAGGTTTATTGGCAACGACCCCGTTGTGTCCTATGTTGGCATTCGTGGCGATGAAGACAGGGAAGGGTATATTTCTAAGAAGCCCAACATTCAATCCATTTTTCCGTTCAGGAAAAATATTTGGAGTGAAGATGTAATCAATAAATTTTTAGCAAACAGCAACATGCCTGTTGTGTCTGAAATTTTTGGAACGCTGTCGCTAAACGGAAAAACTGCAAGAACCAATGAACTATTGGCCACTAAAATTTCTCCCTCTTTTAACCAACAACAAAAGTTGAATCAATTGTTGGATTTGGGCGTGAAGGAATTTAATAAAGCTGTGTTTGAGTTTATAAAAACGACTAGTTACCCGCTGTCTAACGAAGAGAGTTTTGCCTTAGTTGAGAATGATGAAGTATTGGTAGTAGATGATATTTTCGGGATTTTAGAAGAATCAGGTGTAGGTGTGCCGGCCTACTACAAACCCGTGGAGTTTGAAGTGAACGGTAAAAAGTCCACTTATGCACGGAGCCGCTCCGGTTGTTTCTTTTGTTTTTATCAGCAAAAAATAGAGTGGGTTTGGCTATATGAGCAACACCCTGAATTGTTTGCAGAAGCCATGAAATATGAAACAGACGGTTATACATGGATACAAGATGAACCATTGGCAGAACTTATAAAGCCCGACAGAATTAAACGGATAAAAGAAGAATACATAAAAAGAAGTGAAAGCAAACGAAATAAAATTACATCACCGTATTTGTTAGACATTCTTGCCGAAGCGGAGGAAGAAGGTTGTGCAAGTTGTTTTATTTAAAGCTGGAAAATGCCTGATTTGCCAATTAATAAAGAAGAATTAATAAAACAACGAGATGAAATAGTTGCCAGGTTAAGTGAACTTAACCCCAATTCTGTTTCTTTTTCAGTTGATGCAAATATTATTAATCGACTGGGTAAAGAATTAATTGGACGTGCAGAAACTGGAGTATCAGAATTGATAAAAAATGCTTACGATGCAGATGCAACATTGGTAAAACTTAATTTCATAAACTCGAATGTTGCAGGTGGGAAGTTGGTAATAGAAGATGATGGCCATGGAATGACTCATGAAGAATTTATTAAGGGCTTTATGACATTATCTACTACTTCAAAAGTCCATAATCCAGTGTCGCCAAAATTCCATAGACAAAGGGCGGGCAGAAAAGGAATTGGAAGGTTTGCAACTCAATTTTTAGGCGAAAAATTAATTATTGTAACTCAAGTCAAAGATGAAAATCAGGCAATTAAAATAACAATCAATTGGAATGAATACTTAATTGATAAAGACCTTTTTGATATTGAGAATAGAGTTGAATACATAGATAAAGAGAAGGTTTCAGGGACAACCATATACATTGACAATTTAAGACATTCATGGAGTATTGCTCAAATAAAAAGAGTTTTTAGGTATGTTTCGGATTTACTACAACCCACATTCTTATCTCAGAAAAGTAGTGACCTTAATATTGCAAAACAAGGCGATGAGTTTTTTTTAGTTGAATGCTATAGAACTGAAAATGGATTTTGTTCTGCAATAGCAGATATTAATACAATTTTGTTTGAAAAGTCATTAGCCATTATTGAAGGGTATGTGAATAATAACCACTTGGGATTTGTAAAAGTCAAAAGCGAAAGCTTTAATATTAATGATTCTGATTTTGCAATAAGCGCAAGTGATAAAGGCGGCGACATAATTACACAATATAATTCTCTAAAAGACATTCATTTTAAGGCTTATTACTTTATATATGATAGACATGAATATTATACCAATGGCCTTTCAAAATTAGAATTAAATAATGTTGAAGATTTAGCAGTAACACAATCAGGATTACGTTTATATAGAAATGGGTTTCGTGTTTTACCTTATGGTGAAATTGGGGATGATTGGTTAGGTCTTGATAGAAGAAGGTCACGCATAGAATTTCAATTAGATGAAGCGAATGTGTTATTTAATATACCATTTACAAACAAAAATTTCTTTGGGTTTGTAGAAATAGTTGATAGAGAGGGGGAATTTTTTGAAGAGACCGCTAGTAGAGAAGGCTTAATTGAAAATGAAGCCCTTGAAGAATTAAAAGATTTTATTCGTAAGGCAATTATTGCAGGTATAAAAAGGCTTTCTCCATTTGTATATCAAGAAAAGAAGAAAAGGGATACAAAAAGAAAGGACAATAAATCAATTAAGGCTAAGATAGAAGGCATACAAGCAAAAATTGAAGAGTTTACGAAAGATGAGGGTGATCCAAATAAAAGTATAAATAATACAGATTCGTCAAAAAATGAGTTCAAAGGAATAGTAACAGATTTAAACGATTTGCAAGATGATTTAAAGAATATTTTAGATGAACTTGCAATGCTAAGAATTCTTGCTACTCTAGGAATTACAATTGGTGAATTCACACATGAAATCATACAGTTTCCAATTTTTTTCAATAGCAAGTTAAAAACCTTGCTTCTTAACGAGAAGGATGAGAAAAAAAAATTAAGTCTGCTTCAAGTAATTGATAAAATTAACCACCTTGATACTTATACTTCTTATTTTAATGATGCTGTAAGTAGAAATGCTAAAAGGGATTTAGAGAATATTGAATTGCGAAGAGTTATCCGTCCTTTTTTAGATAGCACAAAATGGGACTTTGAACATGAAAATATATTTGTGGCGGAAGACATAGTAGGGTACGATTTATTTACTACAAAAATGCACCCCTCCGAGTGGCATTCTATCCTGCTAAATCTATATACAAATTCAAAAAAAGCTCTTAGAAGAGAAAATCCAACGCAGAAAAAAATTAAGATTTCAGCTGGCAAAATTCAGAACAAAGTATTTATGGAATTCTCTGATAATGGTGATGGAATTGCCAAAGAATTCCAGGAAAGAATATTTGATGCCTTTTTCACTACATCAACACCTGCTTCAATTGGGGCTAAATCGAATGAGCATATAATCGGCTCTGGGTTAGGGCTTAAGATTTTAAAGGATATAATTTCAGAATATAAAGGCGAAATATTTTTGACAGAGCCAAGTGATGGATATAATACTTGCTTTAGAATTGAAATACCAAAGGCTTCCGACGAAGAAGTTTCACTATTAGAAAATTAAGAAGATGGAAAAAAAACTTAGATATTTATATCTTGATGATAACGATAAAGTTACAAGAGATGGAGATGTCGAACATTTGAATGCATATTCAAACAAAATTGAAATTGTTACAGATTACCCAGGTAGTTGGGCACAAAGAACAAAACAAATTTTAAATGAACTTGATTGTGTGGATGGAATTATTTTAGATTGGGAATTGACTAACAAAAGTGAACAAGCGAAGCAAGAAACTGAACAGGATGAAGATGTGGATTTTTCGGCTGAATCACTCGCAGAACATTTGAGAATTAATGTGGTGAAAAGCGGTACAAGAGATATTCCCATTATTTTATGTTCAGCCGATAAGAACAAGGCTTTTTCTAAAATAAGAGCACATGAACTTACAAGCAAAAATCTATTCGATTTAACTTTTATAAAAAGTGATTTATTTGACAAAAGGATAGAATCTTCCGAGGTTAAATTATTTGATTTAGCTATGGCTTATAACCAAATTCAAACAGGGAATTGCAGCATTCGTGATATTTTACAGATTACAGAAGAAGAAATAGAATTCTTAGACATTCGCTTTGTCGATAGTTTAGATACTATTTGCAAGTCGAAAACTACTCATGATCTAATTTACTTTCTTTTAAATACTCTTATCATTAAAGAAGGCATATTAATTAATGAAAGGGTTTTGGCTGCAAGATTAGGAATTGATATTGATTTATCAGGTGATGAATGGCAAAAAGTAAAGCAAATATTAGTGAATGAAGCTGTTATTTTTAGAGGAATATTAAGTTATGGTTGGCTAAATTTCTGGGCTTTTAAATTAGAGTATTGGTGGCATAACAATTTTCCAGATAATGAACTACGCACTACGGGTGCCAAAAATCGAGTCTGTCTTTTAAATGAAAGATTCGGCATTATGCTAATTGCTTCAGAAAAAATTAAATTTTGTACAAGTGATGAGTTTTGGACCGTTTGTGTTGGCTTAAAAAAGCCACTTGATCCTGCTAACGGCTTTATGGTTAGTGATAGTCCCAAAAATCCTTGGTTAGAAGAAGAGTATGTTTCTGGCTTCGCAGAATTAGAAAAAAGTGGCAATGAATTATGGCGCATTAATGTAATAGATAGAGAACGGTATTTATACTTCAAAAAAATAATTACAAAAGAGAAATAGAATGACTGAAGTTATTGATGCAAAAGTTGAGTTCAGAAATTTTTTTATCCTTCTTGCCCAAAATAGGTGGTTTAATAAAATTGTTAATCAAAAAGAACTTGAAAAGATTATAAGTACATGTAGAAAAAACGACGATGATACATGGGAATATTCTCTTACAAAACTTGAGTTTAAAAATATAAATATTGAGAGGCATACACGGCCTTTAAAGGTTAATAAACTAGCTAATGCAGGAGAAGGAATAGCTAAGGTCTTACTTTCAGTCTCTTGTCATTGCAACAGCGGACATAACGAAGAAAAAATCGAAGACCCAATAAAATCATTGGCAACAAAATTTATTGTTCAGTTTGAATATATTGAAGATGGCAAACCAGATGAGTTGAAAATTATCCAAAGCTCTTGGCATTTGGATAAACATAGCCCAGAAAAACCTCCTGACTCCAGTCATCCTTTATATCACTATGAATTTGGGGGTACAGAAATAACAAAAGACATTGATTTTAATTTTGGTGACTTTTTTTTAATTGATACTCCAAGAATTATGCACCCACCATTAGATATTGTACTTGCTATTGATTTTATAATTAAAAATTATTATAAAAAAGAAGACCACATTTCTTTAACTGGACAAGAGTTGTACAAGCGATATGTAAAAAATGCACAATTTAGAATTTGGAAACCCTACGCGATTTCTTTTGCAAGCAATTTTTACGAATTCGGCGAAGCCACGATAATTGACAGAATTTATTCCCAAAATATTTTACATTGCGAATAAACATTTATTCTAACAAATCCAAAAAGCAATTCTCATTTTGCAAAAAGAAAGCAGGTTCAGCTTCTTTTTTTGCCCTTATAATATCAAACCCACCATTCGCATAATCTTCTAACAAGCCCCTAAGTTCCGTTATTTTCTTTTCAACCTTTTCGTCTTCCATATTTTCCAACTCATTAAAATCGAACCCGGATTTTGCCAATATGCCCATGATTACATAATCAGTAATATCCTGTGGTTGCCAGGAGCGCATTTCTATGAATTTGCTTTTTTCGGTGCCATAAGCTATTGGTATTTTATAGTCCTTTTTTAATCCCAATAGTGCTGCATACATGTACATTTCGTAGCGAGTAGAAAAATACTTTCCCTGCTTCCACCTGTTTTCTTCGGTGCTTGTACCAGCTTTGCCACCTTGCTCTATCGTAAAGTCCAGTATCATTTGGTAATACTGGTTATCGTACTCCGGTGCACGGTCTTTTATGCGCTTTAGAAATTCCATGTTAGTTCAACTTTTCGATGTTAGTAGATAAACTGTTTCGGTTGCTTCGTGCATTTTCCGTTATGGAGGGAGTTATCAGGTAAACCTTACCCAATTTGATGTCGGTATTGGTTAGCAACTGTTCCCGCAATTTTTCGTTCTTATAAAACTCCTTGCTCATGATGATACTTTGGCGGTACACTTTGCTAACTGTTTTGCAAAAGCCAATGGTGTAATCTTCGCCAAAAACAGACATGGGTGCGTCGGTAATGAGGGTGTATAAATCGGTGTCCCGTGAACCTTGCCTTGCAGAAATGATGGCCATGATGGTGGCCAACTTAATCAGGATGATGTTGCCGGTATTGAGTTGGAGCAACACATTGCCTTGTTCATCTACCAACTCGGGCATGTAGTTTTTGCCGTTGCTCAATTCCTTTAGCCTGATAACGCCTCTGTAGGACATGTTGCCCTGTGTCATTTCGAGGTAGTGCTTGTTGGCTTCTTTTTCCAGCATTTGCACCAACTTGTTGAAGACACGTTTGCGGGTAGAGTGCGCCACGAGATAAAACTCATCTAATGCTTTTACTTTCTCTTGTAGATAAGCGGGTATTTCTCCTATTACCAACTTGCTTAGCTCTGCTTCTATTTTTGCCAATTCGTCTTTCTTCTTTGCAATAGTATTTGCATAAGTGTTTACTTCATTGTTAGACCTTATTCTTAATTCACTTTGCGCAGCATATTCGTTTAGCAGGTTATTGGCCTGGCTTACGTTTAGGGAAACATCCACAATGAGGCTGTTGATTTCAGATTCCAATTTGGACAGATCAGCAGACAATGCTTTTCGTCTTTTATCCAACTTTTTCAACCGCTTGAATGTGCTGGCAATATCGTCGTCAATGCTCTTGATATTGTGGCTCAATCCTAAGCCGTTTTGATACAATTTTCTTAAATCGGGGCTAAAGTCGTGTATGGTTGTTTCTTCATCTTCCAAGGTTTTAATCTTCATTTTTGAACGGTCAATCAGTTCTTTCATTTTAAGCCAAGGTTCAGAAAATTTTGAAGCAGGTCTGTCGCAAACCAAACACCGCTCCTGATCAAGCATAGTTTGAACATGAATAGGTTCGGGGACATCTATAGGCAGCCGTGCCTGTAACTCCAACACCATTTCATTTTCTGAATCAAGCCTAGCTTGTATTTGAGCATACTTTTGCAGTTTTGTATTTTCAAAGCGGCTGTAGATTTGTCCATATTCTTCAAACAAATTTTCAGTTCCCTTTAAGACCCATTTATTGGTGAACATTCGTTTGTGCAAACTTTTTTGCTCCTCGTCGTACTCTTTCTGTACTTCGGTTAAATTCTCTTCAATAGACTTTCGCTTTATTTCAATCTCCTTAATTTTTTGTGCGTCGGTAAGTTTGTTTAACAGGTTTTCAGACTTTTCTTCGGCGGTAGCCAAGTTGTCTTTTATTTGCAAGTCTTGCAGCTCCAATGCTTTTATCCGTTCTAACAAATGTTGCCTTTGTAGCTCTAAAGTTTCGCTTTTTCCCTTATCGCCACTAAGGTCCCGTAGCTTTTTATTATACTCTTTGTTGGAGGATTCCTTTAGGCCATCGGCTATAGAAATAATATTGTCGAACCGGGTGATGTTGGACAATACATTGATGGCCTGTGTTAGCGTGTCTTGCTTGTTAAAATCTATGATAGACTCTACCTGTTCGCCCTGAAACCACATGTAGGGTTTGATATTGTCGGGGAGGATTGTCTTTTTTATGCGTTCTATTTGTTCTCCATCTTTTACTTCTTTGGCCTGCATGTAAGCCATGTCTTTTGTCCAAATTATTTCTTCGCTGTCCTGGTCTTCTATTATTTGGTCGTCTCGTTTTCTGACTGTGTATCTTCTTTCCAAAATATAAACGCTGTCCTTTTCTGTATTGTGAAAAGTGAGAATGACAGAAGCCGTTACTATGCCATCATCGGTTTCACTCAATGCCTTATCGGAGACAATAAGCCGTTTCAGCAGGTTCGTTTTTTGAAATTTCTTTTTTGAAGTGTCAAAACACTCATTGTACATGACCCAATAAAATGCGTCAAATAGTTTTGACTTGCCGTACCCATTGTCGCCAATAATCACATTTATGCCTTCTACAAAATCAAACTTATTGTGGCCTGCATAGCACATGAAATTATTTAGCTCAATACTTTGAAGTATCATGATTGTCGGTTTAGTAGCGTGTTGATTTTTTTCTCGGTTACGTTAGAACTTTCATAGCTTATGTCACCTTCAATAGCCAATTTGATTACTTGAATTAAGCTATTGTTGGTAGCAGTTGCCCACTTATAGTTGGCTGCCTCGCCTTCTTTCAAATAACCATTTTCGATGAATAATTCATCTTCGAGGTAAGCCTTTAAAACATCTTCTTTAAGCATTGTTTTGTCGTTTTTGTTTAAATAAATTTTCAACACCTTTCCTCGCTCCCTTCGGCAAATCTATCATTTTCTCCAACCGGGGAAAATGATTCAAAACGCTTTTGATGATTCATTCAACCCATTTAATTATTAAATTTTCAAGCCATTACTGCAACAGTTATTTCAATTTCTTTACCTGATTGCTGTGGAGCAAAGATTTTATTTGGCTAATGGCTATTTCATTCAATTGCAATAGCCGTTGCCCCTGTGGCAATTCCTGATGAATTAATACTGCATTGATACTTTCGAGGTTAGAGAGTATTACCAATTGTTCTATGCTCGCCTGATCTCTTATATTTCCTTCGGCCTTAGGATTTTCAGATCTCCATTGCTGTGCTGTCTTACCAAACAGGGCCATGTTAAGTAAGTCTGCTTCGGTAGCATAGACCAATGCGGCTTCTCGTTTTGTAAGTAATTGTGGTAAGATATTTTCTTTAATGGAATCGGTATGAATGCGGTAATTTATTTTGGAAATGGTGCGTTGAAGGCTCCATTCAAGGTTAAGGCGGCTGTTTTCTTCTTCTTTTAGACGTTGCAATTCTTTGATAATGTAAAGCTTGAATTCAATGGACACCCATGAGGCAAATTCAAAAGCGATATCTCTATGGGCAAAAGTGCCTCCGTATCTGCCTGATTTTGAAGTTATGCCGATGGCATTGGTAGATTCAATCCATTTTTTTGGGGTCATTGTAAAACTATTAAGTCCTGCTTGTTTTCTAAACCCGTCGAATTCGACGGGTTTAAAATCGGGATTGTGCAATTGCTCCCAAAAGCCCAATAATTCAACGGTATTACGGTTTCTTAGCCAATTTTTAATGATATCATCCATGTTTTCGACATCCTTGTACCTGGCAATATCTGTAAGAGATATATAATCAGATTGCTGTGACTGGTAAATGGCTATCTCTGTTCCCTTTACAGTAATGGTTTTATTTTTTGCCATCGTTTTAAAATATAAAGTTTAGCTCTTGCTTTTTAATTTATGGTGAATGGTATAAATGTTCAAATCATAGTGTGCGCATATTTCCGCAAACACATTCTCGGTTTCATATGGATTGATGGCCAACGAAGCAAAATACATGACCCGTTCCAACTCCTTTTCTACCAAACTCCGCTCTGCCCTAAAGGTATCGGAACCGATATGGGAAGCAGATAAATCGGGCACTACAATGAGGTCGTGTATAATGGCAATGTCCTTTTGCGGATGTGTGCGTAATATCCTGCCCCGCCGCTGTATAAACTGCCGTGGATTGCCGGTGCTTGAACAGAAAATGGCGTGTTCGGCTCTCGGAATATCTACGCCTTCATCCAAGCATTTCATGGAAGCAATGACCTGTATTTTTCCTTCTTTAAACTGCTCTAACACTTCGCTGCGGTCTGCCATGCCGCTGATGAATTGATTGACCCTGATTGAATCGTCTATCCGCCCAATTTCACGGGTATATTGGTTGATTATTTTGATTGTTTCTTCATCATCCTGTTCCTCTTCAGTTATGTCGGGAGTGCTTCCTTCGGGCACATAGATGAAGGTGTATTTCAGGTGGCCTTCTTTGCTGAAACGTTCTTCCAATATGGCTTTTGTAGCGCTTAATTTGTTGACTGCTTTGTGAATGATTCGTTTGCGTTTAAGCAAAAGCTTTTGAACAATATCCGTATCATCGAATGCGCCTGATTGCTTATTGAAGAACTTTGCAAGTTTCTTTGTGATTTCAATGTACTCCTTTAACTCAACTTCGGTAAGTGTAACAATGTGCGGATGGTAATAGTATTTGCAAAGTATCCTGTCTGCAATGGCTCTTTCCATAGAAAAAGAATAGGTATATGGCTCTTGGTCGTGAAAGAAACTCTCCATTGCTGTGCTACCTTCCTCATCATAAATCCTTTTTGGGGTGGCGGATAATCCAATCCGCTTTTGCAAATGAATGTTTGGCAGCCGTTGTAAAACACTTGGAGAACCCATGTTGTGGGCTTCGTCTGCTATAAACAATGTGTCGTTTGGCAGGTCTTTGATGTACTTGTTGAACCGGTCTTTGATGAAAGAAGCGTAAGTAGTAATGATGATAAAAGAGGTAGGTATTCGTTTGACTGTGGATAGTGTTGTCGCCAATTCGCTCTCCCACTGCACCTTTGACGATACCCGTATAATTTCCTGAAAGTTAAACCGCAATGCTTCATCAGCCCACTGATTGACCAATGTAATAGTGGGTACCAAAATGATTGCATGATAAACAGGCTTGCTGCTTTTCAAGGTTTCCTGTAGCAGGCAATTGAGTGAAGTGATGGTCTTTCCCGTTCCTGTTGCCATTGCAAAAATGCCTTGGCAGTTGTTATTCATCCAATTTGTGTAGGCTTCGGTTTGATAGGGTCTTGCTCCTTCACTAAAAGGAAATCGGGGTTTTCTTAAAATTTCTTCAATGCCCGTAAGTGCTTTCGCAAAACTTTTTTTAAGCGCTTTGTTGTCCACTAACCGACTTTTCTTTTCAAGCAGTTCCTGTTCTTTTATGAGCAATTCATTGATTGAATAGTTTCCAAATTCTTTTTTGATAGCTATTGAAACCTCATCCACGTTCAGGTATTCAACGATGTCGGAGTTGCCTAAAAAGATTTCTTCAAAATCATTGTTTTGCCGGTTGATCATTTTAGTTGAACGCCCTTCTTCCCAACTCAAAAACCCATCTAACTCTTCTAAGTTTTCCATTAACCCAAAAGCAGTAAAGTTGCAGGAAGCCTTGAAACCAACTGTATCTGTTCCGTCTGAAAATGCACCCGATTTGTAATGGGCAATGCCTTTGCCTGATTTCGGTTTGATGATTTTTATCTGAATCTTTTCTTCGGCAATTAACCATGCAAGACATTCAAAAAAGTGCTTTCCGTATTCATCCAATGTTGTTTTTATTTGCCTGATGTCACTTACATCGAACGCAGTATTTACAAAATCGCCTTTTTGCCCTATTTTGATTGCGTTCTTATCTTCTTGCGATAAAATATTGTTCACCACCATTCGCACCGTTCCACCATTGTATAGAAAACTTGCAAAGCCAAGTGAGAGAACATTGATTGCTGCGGAACTGAAATAACCTAACAATAAATCCATTGTCTTGCTATTGCAAAGCCCATCCATATAAAATTGGATTGGTTCACTTTCGCTGCCCGTTCTGTATGACCTGTCGTAAGACCAAGTGACTTCTCTAAGCATACCTTTGGCAGTGTTTTTAATTTGAATTTTGGCTACTGTTTATAATGCAAAATAAGTATTATTTTATTTGCAAAAATGCTGGTTGCGTTTACTACTAAACTTTATGTGGTCAAGAGAATCAGCGACTGCTTATGAAGCTAAAATTATAACAAGCCAACTCTTTTACAAAACCATCCCCACCGCTGTACTGTTGGATAAAGTTATAAAACGTATCCCACAAGTGGAGTCATCTTCAGTATTACTGAAAGCGAAACAACAACCTAATGGCAAAAGAAATTGCTCCTGCAAAAGAAGGTTTCAGCGAAATACTGCTTTACACCACGCCCAATGGTAAAGTGAGGGTTGAAATCTATTTGCCAAACGAAACGATTTGGTTAACCCAACAGAAAATTGCCGACCTGTTTGGGGTGGACAGGAGTTTAGTAACAAAGCACCTTACAAACATTTATACAGAAAGCGAATTGAACAAAGAAGCAACTTGTGCAAAAATTGCACAGGTTCAGCAAAGAGGGTAACAGAACTGTAAATAGGCAAATTGAATTTTACAGCAGCAAATAAGCCTCAACTTTTGACCAAAACAACCTTATTAGAAAGATTTTGGTCAAATAAGGTCATTGGAAAAACCTTATTTTACTAAAAAGTAGCCCATTATGGCATAAAACCTATTTCCTAAAAGCCACACGGTTGAATTTTTAGAAAAAATTGCTTGTAATTTTTCCCTCAAAAAAATGCCGGATGATTTCTCACCCGGCATTTCTCATGAATCATTTATCTGCTTTCCTTTACACCAAATCAATATCAAAATTCACCAACTGCACAAATTCTTCTAATCGTGCATCAATGTCTGCTTTGCTGATTTCGGTGAGGCGTTGGGTGCCGAATTTTTCTACACAAAAACTGGCCATGGCACTGCCCATGATGATGGCGGTTTTCATGTTGTTGAACGAAATGTCTTTGGTTTTGGCAATGTGACCTATAAAACCTCCGGCAAATGTGTCGCCGGCTCCGGTTGGGTCAAACACTTCTTCCAATGGCAGGGCGGGGGCAAAGAACACATGGGTTTCGTGGAACAATAAAGCACCATGTTCGCCTTTTTTGATGATGAGGTATTTTGGCCCCATCTGCATAATTTTTTTGGCGGCCTTTACCAGACTGAATTCGTTGCTCAGTTCCCGGGCTTCGCTATCGTTCACCATCAGCACATCCACCATCGAAATAACATCTTTCAGATCGTCGAGGGCGACCTGCATCCAGAAATTCATGGTGTCCATTACGATCAGTTTCGGACGTTTTTTTAACTGTTGGATGACACTGCGCTGCACTGCAGGAACAAGGTTGCCCAACATCAGGAACTCACAATCCTGGTAGCTGTCCGGCACAACGGGCTGAAAATTTTCCAACACATTCAACTGTGTGTCGAGTGTGTCACGGTTGTTCATGTCCATGTGGTAGCGGCCACTCCAAAAAAATGTTTTTTCATCTTTTTTAATTTGAACACCTTCCAGATTCACACCCCGGGCTGTGAGGGAATCAAGCTGCTCCTGCGGGAAATCGCCACCGACAACTGATATTTGCTTAATAGGTTTTGTAAAATTGCTTGCACTCCAGGCAACGTATGTGGCTGCACCGCCAATAATTTTATCAGATTTTCCAAAAGGAGTTTCAATGGCATCAAAGGCCATGGACCCGACAACGACTAAAGACATAAAGCGTTTTTGTTTATTTTTATTAGGGAGAAAAAAATAGCGTATCGGGGTGCGAAACTAAGGGAAAAAGATATAGTATCGAGTATTCAGTATTTAGTATTTAGACAAAACCTTTTAAGGAATGATTTACTTTACAGAAAGAACAAAGAAATGCTCAAAGAAAATTTCGATAAAATAGCTGCCATTTCCTAAAAACCCCCTACTTTTGCTGCCCTTTCACCATAGCTGTACTAATGGGACGTACGGCAGATGTTTGAAAACCTTATTTTTTGGCTTCGTAAATTATTAAAAAATGAAACGTACATTCCAACCACACCGCCGCCGCCGTAAATCTGTTCACGGATTTAGAAAGCGTATGGAGTCTGCAAACGGCCGCAGAGTATTGGCCAGCCGTCGTGCAAAAGGACGTGTGAAACTCACAGTTTCCGACGAGAAAAGATTAAAGTAAAATAATCGGTTTCAGTAAGCCGTATCGCTTTTTCTGAAACAAATCAACTTGTATAATGCCCTGTCTTTGTAAAAAAAGACGGGGCTTTTTTAGTTATTATAAATAGTGACTAGCATTTCAATCGGCCAACGTACAAATCATGACTCTGCCTTTTTTTATCGAACTTGCCGCAGTCTTCTAAAATATTTGTTTTGAACAAAATATCGTCTTTGATTCTCAGTTGTGTTGCAGGCCTTTTGCTGGTAGCCGCCTGGCCTGTTTCACCGCTTACGCCGCTTATTTTCATTGCATGGATCCCCGTTTTTTTCCTGGCAGAAAAAGAAAAAAAGCGGTCAGGGTTTTTCTGGTATTCATATCTCGCCATGCTGATCTGGAATGCGGGCACCACCTGGTGGATCTGGAACTCAACAGGACCGGGAGCCGTGGGCGCCATTGTCGCCAACAGCTTTCTTATGTGCCTGCCACTAATGGGCTACTACATTTTAAAAACCAATTATGGGCGAAGGACTGGGTGGCTGGCCCTCACAGGCTTTTGGCTCAGTTTTGAATACATTCATCTGAACTGGCAACTGAGTTGGCCCTGGCTCACACTGGGCAATGTGTTTGCCACACACACCGGCTGGATTCAGTGGTATGAATATACGGGTGTGTCCGGCGGCAGTTTGTGGGTCTTGCTGGCCAATATTTCTATTTATGCTTTTCTTCAGGAAAAAAATAAAGGGGCAAAATATAAACATGCAATCCTTGCCTCCATCATCCTTTTTCTTCCGGTGGTTTTGTCATTGATGGTAAAGCCCACAACGACGCCTCTTTCTGCTACGCAAAATGTGGTGATTGTGCAGCCTAACATTGACCCATACAGCGAGAAGTTTGATGTGGCCGCCACTGCCAGCCAAGTGCAAAAACTGCTTACACTGACCGAAACAGCGATAGATGCCAACACCCGCCTGGTTGTGTGGCCGGAGACCGCTCTGCCCGTGGCTGTGTGGCAAGACAAAGTGATGGAAAGTCCTTATTACAAACCTGTGTTTGACTTTGCAAACCGACACCCGGATGTGACGATTGAAACAGGTATTGAAACCATTAAAAACTATGGTGCAGAAAAGGCCACCAACACGGCCAGAAAGGATGGTTCGTCAGGCAATTATTATGATGTTTTCAATGCAGCCATTTCCATAAAAGCTAATCAGCCGCTGCAGTTTTACAACAAAAGCAAACTGGTGCCGGGTGTTGAAACGCTGCCTGATTTCCTGCTGTGGCTGGGCGCTATTTTTGAGAAATTTGGCGGCACGGCAGGCGGTTACGGACACGACAAAGAAGCAACCGCTTTCAAAGAACCTGGCAATCCTTACAAGACTGCGCCCATCATCTGCTACGAAAGCATTTATGGCGATTATGTGACCTCATACATCCGCAAAGGAGCCAACCTGCTCACCATTATGACCAATGACGGGTGGTGGGGCAACACAGCAGGCCACAAGCAGCACCTGCAATATGCAAGATTGCGAGCTGTGGAAACCCGCAAATGGGTGGCCCGGAGTGCCAACACCGGCATCTCCGCAGTTATCAGCAGCACAGGTGATATTGTTGAAACCCGGAAATGGAATGAGGCCGCGACTATCCGTTTTGCTATACCAGCAAATGAAGGGGAAACTTTTTATGTCAAAAATGGTTCACTCATTTTCAGGCTGGCCATTTTTTTGATGATTGTGTTGCTGGGCTATCATTTTGTGATGTTGATGAAGAAGCGGCTGCTGGGGAAAGGAATGATGGGTTAGGAAAAATAGAAAAGAATGATTTGATTTTTTGAAACTTCAACTTTCATATTTTTGATAAATTTTTTTTATGACTTCTGAGCAAAGCCTGCAATTATTTGATATTGTAAACAGGAATTTTAAAAGTGAAGCAGATGTCAGGCAGTTTTGTTAAAGAAATAGATATTTTAATAACCGAACGCTCCAAAGAAGAAGCACGGCAGTCTGCTACAAAAGAAGACCTGGCGAATACCAAACTCGAACTTGTCAGGTGGATGTTTGGGTTTTGGATAACCATCGTGATACTGATTGTTGGTAGTTTTTTCCTCAAAAAATAATGATTGCATTGCTTTTACAAAGCTGAAAAGAGAATTGCTCAAAACTTAAGCCCCGATTTTAAGAGATTTCATGAGTATGGCTATAATTTGAAGTCTGCAAGTCATGATGAAATTAGGAATGATGAGTGTAGAATGATGAGTTAAGAATGAAGAGTTGGCAACATCCTCAAATATTTTAATCAAAAAACCACCATGCAAAAGACAGTTCAATACCAGCAATCAACCATCAGCTACACTCTAAAAGGTGGCGGGCAGGCTATTGTCTTGCTGCATGGTTTTGGGGAAGATGGCAGCATTTGGCAAAGACAGAAAGATTTTTTGCAAAAGCAATTTACTGTTATTGTACCGAACCTGCCGGGCAGTGGTAAATCTGCTTTGCTGAACAAGGAAAACGTAGGCATGGAAGATTATGCAAGCTGCGTTCATGCTATGCTGATGGAGGAGGGCATTGAATCCTGCATTATGCTGGGACACAGCATGGGCGGCTATATTACCCTTGCTTTTGCAGAAATGTTTCCGGGAAAACTTGATGCATTTGGTCTTGTTAACTCAACCGCATTTGCCGACAGCACGGAAAAAAAAGAAGTGCGAAAACAAGGCATTGAACTGATCAGCGAACATGGGGCTTATTCATTTCTCAAAAATACAACACCTAATTTATTTTCAAAAGAATTCAAAACCAATCACAGCGACCAGGTAGCGGCACTGATAGAAAAAGGCAAACAATTCAACAGCGAAGCCCTGGTTCAATATTACACCGCTATGATGAACCGGCCTGACCGCACAAGTATTTTGAAAGAGAGTTCTGTTCCGGTGTTGTTTATTATAGGCACAGAAGACATTGCCGCACCCCAAAGCGATCTGCTTCAACAGGTTCATTTGCCGAAGGCTGCAGTCATACATATATTAGACGGTATAGGCCACATGAGCATGATGGAAACACCGGAAAAACTCAATGAGCTTTTATTGGAGTTTTGCCTTGGGTAGTCCTCTTTTTCATCATTTAACCCACATTGCAGCCCTTCACCCTAAAAAATGCTTTGTGACGTGGGTTTCAAAATTTTTGGGTGGCGGTTTGTGTACTACAGATTTTTGTTTTCGG
>JAYTGA010000295.1:0-13357 GCA_043733905.1 Segetibacter sp. | reverse complement strand
CTTAATGGTCAGGAACTTAATTTTTATTCCAATGGGCAAATAAAAGATAGTTGTTATTATGTTGACGGAAAATCCAAAGGTTTATTCAAAGAATGGTATGAAAATGGAGTTTTGAAGGCTTGTGTTGATTTGAAAAATTCTCATGCGAACGGGGTGGTGAAGTATTATTATGAATCTGGAAAAATAAAAACTGTGGGCTTTGCCCGAAATGATCAATTGAATGATGGAACTGATTATGATGAAAAGGGGAACATTATCAGAACTGTGAAAGATGGTGTCGTTCAAAAATAATATGCAGAGAATGGCAACTGATATTTCTACCAAAACATAAAAAAAGTCCCCCAAAGCTATAAAGTACAAGAGTGCGACGCCACTGAAGCTGAACAAAGAACGAAGGCTGGGCTCATAAAAAATCAAATTGCTGACATTCATATCATCTCCCTGAATTCTACTGATGACCTCATGAAAAAGCCCCGTGCAAATTTGCAGGGGGCCTTAAAAGGTTTTTTAAAAAAATGGCAGCTTCTTAATAGAAAAATTCTTCCGACACAATTTTGCCTTCCTTTACGGCAAAGACGGCTATTTCATCCATTTTCATTTTATCGCCACTTTTTAAAGTGACATCCATGCCCATTGCAAGGCTAAAAAAGTTGCCGCCAACCACAGGGTCTGAGCAGTAGCCGCCGTGCATTTCGGCAATGCTTTCGTTGAATGCTTTGCCTTTTGCTTTTATAGCATCAATGCCTGTGGCAATAGTTGGCATACCCATTCCGGCGGCATGTTCAGGCTCTTTGGACACTACGTCGGGGCTATAAAGCTCGTCCTGGATTTCGTTCCATTTACCTTGCTTTTCCAGTTCCATGTAGCGGTCGGCTACTTCTTTTGTTGTCATGATTTTTTAAAGTTTTGTTTGTGAAAAAATGAATATTGCGATCGTAAAGTTGAACTAATTTTTTGATTTTCAAAATGACCATACCAACAATTATTTCGCATTAATGTCCTCTGTCATAGACTTTCGGCTAAAGGGGCGAATAATAAGGCGGTTGGGGCCATTGTAAGAAAAATATCTCCCGGTCCAGTTGAAGAAAACCATAAGTCGATTTTGAAAACCGAGGAGAGAAAAGACATGAACAAAACACCAAAGCAGCCAGGCCACAAAACCGCCAAACGACAACTTGCCAATGTCGGCCACGGCTTTGTTGCGGCCTATGGTGGCCATGGAGCCTTTGTCGTGGTAAACAAAAGGCACGGTCGGTTTCCCTTCCACAATCAATGATAAATTCCTGGCAAGATGGCGCCCCTGCTGCATGGCCACCTGTGCCACGCCGGGGTGGCCGTTGGGCAGGTCGGTTGTGACCACGGCGGCCACATCGCCAATGGCAAATATGTTGCTGAAACCCTTGATGCGGTTGACATTGTCTGTGGCTATGCGGTGTCCTTTCACCACATTTTCAGGGCTTATCCCTTCGGGAAACTGACCCGTGACACCGGCTGCCCACAGCACATTGCGGGTTCTTATTTTGGTGCCATCGCTTGTTTCCACCAGCTCGCCATCAAAGCTGTTTACATGCACATTGTTGTAGATGACCACGCCCATTTCTTTCAGGTATTGCTGCGCCCTTTCCGACGATTTATCGGACATCACATCAAGCACCAGGGAGTTGCCGTCCACCAGGCAAACCCGCATTTCAGTATGGTTTAGTTGTGGGTAATCTTTTGCAAGAATGTGGTTTTTGAACTCAGCTAAAGCACCTGCCAGTTCCACACCCGTAGGGCCGCCGCCCACTACGACAAACGTCATCATCTCTTCTTTCTCTGTGGCATCTTTTTCGGTAATGGCGGCTTCAAAACTTTGCAAAATCATGCTGCGCAAATTGAGCGCTTCGGGAACACTCTTCATGCCCATGGCATAATGTTGAATCTGTTTGTTTCCAAAAAAGTTGGATTCAGCACCGGTCGCCAACACCAGGTAGTCATAATCTATCTCACCAACTGATGTGTCAATGGTATTTTTATCAGCGTTTATTTTCAACACATCAGCCAGTGCAAATGAAAAGTTATTATGGTTCTGAAAAATTCTTCTGATAGGAAATGAAATGGCTCCGGCTTCCAATGCCCCGGTCGCCACCTGGTAGAGCAAGGGCTGAAAAGTATGGTAGTTGTGCCTGTCCAGCATCAGCACCTCGACAGGCAGGTGTTTCAAATGTTTAGCAAGCTCCAGCCCGCCAAATCCGCCGCCAACAATCACTATCCGGGTTTTATCTTTTTTGTCGGGGAACATGTCGTTTATCGTTTGTTGTTTGTCGTTGTCTATGTTTTGTTACTTGCTACTTCAATCTCATTGTACAAACCTCATAGTTCATAGTTCATACACTTCACACCTAACACCTAACACTTCACACCTAACACTTACTTCCTCAACTCCTTAAACCGATTAATCAACCCATTTGTAGAAGAATCATGAGAGGTTACTTCAGCTTCATTTTCCAGTTCGGGCAATATTTTGCCCGCCAGTTGTTTGCCCAGTTCCACACCCCACTGGTCAAAGCTGAAGATGTTCCAGATGACGCCTTGCACAAATATTTTGTGTTCATACATGGCTATCAGGCTGCCCAGGCTTTCCGGGGTTATTTCTTTTAGTAGAAATGAATTGGTCGGCTTGCTGCCTTTAAACATTTTAAACTTCACCAGTTTTTTTATTTCGGCTTTCGACTTTCCTGCAGCCTGCAGTTCTGTGGTCACTTCTTCTTCGGTCTTGCCATTCATCAGGGCTTCAGTTTGTGCAAAAAAATTGCTCAACAGCTTCACATGGTGGTCGCCAACGGGATTGTGGCTGATGGCCGGGGCGATAAAATCACACGGAATGACCCTTGTGCCCTGGTGAATGAGTTGGTAAAAAGCATGTTGCCCGTTGGTGCCAGCTTCGCCCCAAATGACAGGCCCGGTGTTGTAACTGACTTCATAAGTGTTTCTGTCCACACTTTTGCCGTTGCTCTCCATGTTGCCCTGCTGAAAATAGGCTGCAAAACGGTGCATGTATTGGTCATAAGGTAAGATTGCTTCGCTTTGTGCACCAAAAAAATTGGTGTACCAAAGCCCTATCAAACCCATGAGAACAGGGATATTTTCAGAAAATTTTGTGGTGCGGAAATGTTCGTCTGTTTTATGTGCGCCCTGCAGCAGACTTTCAAAATTGTCGTAGCCAATCGTTAGAGAAATGGACAAACCAACAGCACTCCATAGGGAATATCTGCCGCCCACCCAATCCCAAAACTCAAACATGTTGTCGGCATCTATGCCAAATGTGGTCACCGCTTCTTTGTTGGTACTTAGGGCTACAAAATGTTTGGCCACATGTCCTTCATCTCCGGCTGTCTTCAAAAACCAGTCTCTTGCAGAAAGGGCATTGGTCATGGTTTCCTGCGTAGTAAAAGTTTTAGAAGCCACCAGGAACAGGGTCTCCTCCGGCTTCACTTTTTTGAGTGTTTCAATTATGTGTGTGCCATCAATATTACTTACAAAATAAGGTTGAATGCCTTGTTTCCAATAAGGCTTCAGTGCCTCCGTCACCATCACCGGCCCCAGGTCACTGCCGCCAATGCCAATGTTAACAATGTATTTAATGGGCTTTCCCGTGTAGCCTTTCCACTCACCGGAGTGTATTTTTTCAGTAAAGGATTTCATTTGCTGCCTCACTCTTTCCACCTCAGGCATCACATTTTTTCCTTCGGAAAAATAAGGGCTGTCTGTGAAGTTTCTCAGCGCAACATGTAGCACAGAGCGATCTTCTGTTTCATTAATCTTTTCGCCTGCAAACATGGCTTCAATACCTTGTTTCAGCCCACATTCCTCAGCCAGTTGCAGCAGCAGTTGCAGCGTTTTGTTGTTGATGATGTTTTTAGAATAATCGAAAAGAATGTTTTCAAAAGTGGCAGAGAAATGATTGAACCGTTCGCTGTCGGTTTCAAACAATTTTCGCAGGTTTGTTCGCTGCATTTCATCATCATAATGTCTTTTCAACAGCAGCCATGCCTGTGTGTTGGTCGGATTGTTTTTTGGAAACATTGGTAATTGTTTTTCTCGTTGCAATGATTATAATTTGTCAATGATGGCAATCGTTTCCTGCACCATGGTTGGTGTCACATCCAGGTGAAACACCATGCGGACCTGTGTTTTGGAAATGTCAATTGTCCTGATGTTATTTTCGGCTAATTTTTCTGCAAGTTGTTTGGCGGTAAATCGTCCTCCAACTTCAAAAATAACAATGTTGGTTTCCACCGGCAATATGTTGAGAACGAAATCTTTTTTCAAAAGAGCCCCGATCAGCATTTGTGCATGGTGGTGGTCAACAGCCAGGCGGTCAATATTTTTTTCCAGCGCAAATATGCCTGCCGCTGCCATGTAGCCTGCCTGCCTCATGCCACCGCCAAACACTTTGCGGATTCTTCTGGCTTTTTTAATGAAATCTTTTTTGCCCAGTAAAATGCT
Source organism: Segetibacter sp. (assembly GCA_043733905.1). Classification (GTDB taxonomy): domain Bacteria; phylum Bacteroidota; class Bacteroidia; order Chitinophagales; family Chitinophagaceae; genus Segetibacter. The sequence continues at coordinate 8,869 of JAYTGA010000295.1, read as the reverse complement.
TCCAACCGGGGTGCCCAATCCTTTGCTCAGGCAAATGGAAATGCTGTGAAATAGTTGCCCATATTGTTTTGGGGTTTCATGCCTGGCAACCATTGCATTAAATAATCTTGCCCCGTCCAAATGAAACATCATATTATTCGCAAGGCAAACTTCTTTTATCTTTTCCATTTCAGAAATGTCGTAGCAACTGCCGCCGCCACGGTTGGCGGTGTTTTCAAGACTTACCAGGCGGCTTGCAGGTTTGTGCACATCATCTGGATTAATAGCATCTGCCACCTGTCCGGCAGTGATGCGGCCAGCATTTCCTTCAAGGGTTCTGACTGAGCATCCCGAATTGAAGGCGATGCCACCACCTTCATAAATGTAAACATGGGAAAGTTTGTCGCAAATGACTTCATCGCCGGGTTGGGTGTGGCTTTTGATAGCTATTTGATTAGTCATGGTGCCGGTGGGGCAGTAGAGAGCGGCCTCCATTCCAAACATATCAGCGGACAGTTGTTCCAGTTTGTTCACAGTGGGGTCCTCACCAAATACATCGTCGCCCACTTCGGCCCGGAACATGGCCTGGAGCATGTCGGCGGAAGGTTTTGTAAAAGTATCAGAACGTAAATCAATCATTGGAAGGCGAAAATAGGTGAATAATGAAAGAATGAAAATGAGAACTATTATTTTTTCACATAGGAAAATTATAAGTTTTTGTAACAACAGTCATTGAAAAAAGTTAAAAATAACTGTGAAAGCAACATTATTGAGCCAATTTTATTCTATTGTTATGGTGAAACGAAGCAGACTCAATCTGTCTCTTTCAAAAAATAATTATATCATGGTTAAATAATTGACAAAAAAACTTTTGTTTTTTTATAAAAACACTGATATCCAATCCGTAAATGTACCTTTGTAAAACCCTTAATAACGTCTTTTTGTTTCAAAGTCCGAAATCATACAGTTTTGAAGCATTTCAAATTTAAAATCTAACTCAATTATGCGGCAGCTCAAAATCGCTACCCAGATTACCAATCGTGATTCGCAGGCAGTAGAAAAATACCTGCAGGAGATTTCCAAAATCCCAATGATTACCCCAGAGGAAGAAACCATTCTTGCTCAAAAAATTAAAATGGGTGATCAACGAGCTTTGGAAAGGCTTACAACAGCTAACCTCCGGTTTGTAGTTTCGGTAGCAAAACAATATCAGCACCAGGGTCTTTCTCTCAGCGACCTGATTAATGAGGGCAATTTAGGTCTTATCAAAGCAGCTCAGCGTTTCGATGAAACTAAAGGCTTCAAATTCATTTCCTATGCTGTTTGGTGGATTCGGCAGTCTATTTTGCAAGCCTTGGCAGAGCAGGGAAGACTAGTGCGTTTACCACAAAATAAAATTGGTACATATAACAAAGCCAATAAAGCCTACATGGCTTTTGAGCAGGAACATGAGCGGGAACCAAGTACAGAAGAACTGGCCGACATCCTGGAAATGAGTGAAACCGAAATTAACAATATTTTCCAGAGCAACACCCGCCACACATCGCTGGATGCTCCCGTGCACGAAGCTGAAGATGTAGCTATGGGCGACCTGCTGCAAGGTGGAGACGATACAGATGTGGATGTGATGAAAGATAGCCTTCGTGAAGAAATCCGCAGGGTTTTAAAATCATTATCGCCCCGTGAAGCCGAGATTGTGAATGCCTACTTTGGACTTGATGGAGAAAGCGGAACAACAATCGAACAGATTGGTCAAAAATATGATTTAACCAAAGAGCGCATCAGGCAGATTAAAGAACGGGCAATCAAGCGTTTGCAGAAAGCACGATACAGTAATGCACTGAAAGCATATTTAGGATAATTTATTTTAAAAAATAATGAAAAAAGCCATTCCGATCAAAATCAGGATGGCTTTTTTCATGCTTAGAAAAATTTGATTTTTTGGCATAAATGCTAAGGTCAATTGTTTTGGCTAAGATTTGCATTTGAAATATATTCTCTCAATTGTTTTACAATTTACTTTTGCAACATGAAATATTTATGCGGAATTTTCATCTTTTTTATTCTTTCGGGTTGCGAAAAAACGATTGAACTGAATCCAGAAAGCCGTCAGCCCCTGTTGGTGGTGGATGGAAACATTGAAAATGGGAAAGCGCCAGTCGTTTTTCTTAGCACATCCCTTGATTATTTTGGACAAATCAACCCGCAAATACTCATTGGTTCACAAGTCACTAAAGCCACCGTGACAGTCACGGACGGAGTTATGAGTAGTGTGCTGAAACAATATCTGCTTCCGTTAGGCGGAGGGTATAACCTTGTTTATTATACCACAGATACTTTGAATCCATCTGCTGAAATAATGGGTGTTCCGGGGAAAACCTACCAATTAAAAATAGACTATAATAATGTTTTATACAGTTCCACTACCACCGTTCCGGTCGTTGCTAAAATCATTGATAGCCTTTGGTGGAAGCAGGCACCATTTACAAGTGACACAACAAAAGTGGTGCTAACGTCAAAAGTTACTGATCCGAAGGGCTATGGAAATTTTATCCGTTATTTTACAAAGGTCAATGATGGAACTTTTCTTCCCGGCCAGTTTTCAGTTTTCGACGATCAGATTGTGGATGGAACTACTTATTCTATTCAGGTTGACCAGGGAATTGACCGTAACAATCGCCCAAGTGATTCAGCTTATGGATTTTTTCACAGGGGAGATACGATTACTGTCAAATTTGCTAACATAGACAAAGGCACCTTCGATTTTTGGCGTACACTTGAGTTTGGTTATTCCAATGTTGGCAACCCTTTTTCAAGCCCGACAAAGATTTTGGGCAATGTTGACAACAATGCTTTAGGAGCTTTTTGCGGATACGGAGTACAGTATAAAACATTGATTGTGCCGAAATAGCAGTGGCCAAAGTCCTGCATTACATTTGCAGAACTTAATTGTCAAAACTCCTTAAAATTTTAAAAATAAAGAATGGAAAATAGTGTTGAAAAGACAAAATGCTTAATCATAGGCTCCGGTCCGGCAGGCTACACAGCAGCCATTTATGCAGCACGGGCAAATATGAAACCGATGCTTTACCAAGGCATTCAGCCAGGGGGACAGCTTACTATTACGACAGAAGTTGAAAACTATCCCGGCTATGCCAATGGTGTGCAGGGGCCGGAAATGATGATTGATTTTGAAAAACAGGCACTCCGCATGGGTGCGGACATCCGCTATGGAATTGCAACCAAAGTTGACTTCATGGAGCGCCCATACAAAGTGTGGATTGATGATGAAAAACTGATAGAAGCGGACACTGTCATCATCAGTACGGGGGCATCTGCAAAGTGGCTGGGACTACCCAGCGAACAACGGCTGAATGGCTATGGCGTAAGTGCCTGCGCCGTCTGTGACGGATTTTTTTTCAAAGGAAAAGAAGTGATGATTGTAGGTGGCGGCGATACTGCGGCGGAAGAAGCATTGTACCTTTCTAAAATTTGCAGCAAAGTTCATATGCTGGTTCGACGTGGCGAAATGAGGGCATCAAAAATTATGCAGGACAGGGTTTTGAAAACAGAAAACATACAGGTTTATTGGCACACAAGCACCGAGGAAGTGCTGGGCGAAAACAAAGTAGAAGCGGTCAGAATCAGGAACCACCAGGCCGATGAACTGACAGACATTCCTGTAAGTGCATTTTTTGTAGCAATAGGACACACACCCAACAGCGGCATTTTCAAAGGCTGGATAGAGATGGACGAAAGCGGCTACCTGTGCACCATTCCCGGCACTACAAAAACAAATATTGAAGGCGTTTTTGCAGCCGGCGATGTGCAGGATAAAATATACAGGCAAGCCGTGACCGCAGCAGGCAGCGGCTGCATGGCAGCTTTGGATGCGGAGAAATATTTGATGGTGAAGGGGGAGTAAATGTTGAGAAAATATTGGGAAGAATTCTTTCTTTATGACCAATATTTTAAAACATTCAACAAAGTCATTAATAAGAAAATAGCCCACCAAACTAATTGATAAATCCTCTCAGTATTTCATCATGCAAATCCACCTAAACAACCTGAAATTCTACGCCTTTCATGGCCTGCACAATGGTGAAGAAATTTTGGGTGGACAATTTGAGGTGAACCTTACGGTGTCGTTTGAAACATTCATTGATGTTGTGACCAGCATTCAGCAAACGGTTGACTACACTGCATTGTACAGATTGGTTAAGGAAAGAATGGCGATCAAAGCACCGTTGCTTGAGACCATCGGCATGGAAATTGCCCGGGACATCATTGCTCAATTTCACATTGTTTCTGATGTTGAGATTTCCATTTTTAAACTTCATCCCCCTATTGAACAGTTCGAAGGTTCGGTGGGAATCAGTTACAAATTAACCAGGTAGAAAATGAAAAAAATATTGTTGTGCTTCTTTGTTTTTTGTGTAGTCAGCGCACACAGCCAGGATGTGAATGTGCTTCTGAAACAGGCCGTTAATTTTGAACGGGCTTTGAAGGAAGACAGTGCAATGGTAAAATATAAAGAAGTTCTGTCAACGAATGCAGACAATATGCAGGCACTTAGTAAAACCAGCCTTCTCACATTGGCTGCCGGGGCCAGACAATCCGACAAAATAGTACAGAAAGGATATTACGAAACCGCTCAAATGTTTGCAGATAAAGCTTTGAAAGTGGACAGCAATAATACTGATGCTTTGTATGCAAAAGGGTTGACGATATTAAAAATGAGCGAGACGGAACAGGAGAATAAGAAGATAGCAATTTTGGTAAAAGAAGCTCATCTATATGCTGCAAAAGCTTTGTCTATCAATCCCGATCATGGCAAGGCGAACTTTCTGTTGGGGAAATGGAATTTTGATATGGTGACAACAGCCTGGACTAAAAAAGCGGCTTTGAATGTGCTTTACGGCGGCATACCCGATGCATCTATTGAAAATGTTTTTCTCTATATGGAAAAATGCAGGGGTTCGGAACCTTATTTTGTACAAAACTTTTTGGAACTGGCAAAGGCTTACAAATTCAATAACAACCCCTCGAAAGCTACAGAAGTGTTGACCCAATTGGTTAAATTACCCATCCGCACTGCCGATGACAAAGGCTGGAAAGAAGAAGGAAAGAAAATGCTTAGTGAAATGCAATAGAGGTTTATTTTTGCAATAGTTTCATGGCATCAATATTTTTCAAAAGCAGAATTGTTATGAAAATATTTCCCTTCATTTTTCTTTTCGCTTTTCTTCCATTCCTATCGCAAGCACAGGTCATGAAAATGGATGACGAAACCACCGATGTAACATTTAAAACACGCCATCTCCTGGGGCTTTTGGAAGGAACAGTTACAGGCGTAAATGGTACTGCGGTTTTGGACACCAATCAAATGAATCAATCTTATCTGCGGTTCGCATTATCACCAGCCACTTTTATTCACAATGAAAACTATGTAGGTCCCAACCTGTTTAAAGAAAGTTGTTTTGATGTCAAACGCAATCCTGAAATTAATCTTGTCTCCAGTTCTATCACAAAGTTGAAAGGAGTGAACAATTACCAGTTTAAAGGAGCATTGATTGTAAAGGGAAAAAGCAGGGATATTTCATTTTCATTTACAGCTGTGCCAAATATAGGAGGATTTGATTACGTTTTTCAATTCCCGATCAACAAGAAAATGTATGAATTGAAATGCGCATTTGGCAAAGAGATTTTAATAAAAGTAAGAGCCTACGGAAAGAGAATCAGCCAGCCTTAAATTTTCGTGATTTTCAGAACTTTCCCATTATAAAGTATTTGCCTGACCAAAGTGTCGGAAAGGTTTGCAGGCAATTCTATGATAATGAGTTTATTAGTCTGTAAATTAGTGGTGTCCGATTGCTTTTTAATCACCAGGTTTTTAGAGGCAAACCTGTACTCATAGGGTTGGGCGAAAATTTCCCTGACATTTGCGAAGCCAGAGCCCTGTTCAGAGCCGTTATCACTGTTAATATTTGGCTGGTTTAAAAACTCAATGGCTTGTTTTAATTGTTTTTTGATTGTGATCACATCGTTTTGATTCAAAAGATTTTTTTGCTGATCCACCTGCGCCATCATTTTGGGTAACATTTCTTTTAAACGGATAATTTCGACTTCGTTTTTGGTTGATTTTATTGTCTCCAAATAGTTCGCAAAATCGTTTTGAAATTTACTTTTTTCATCAACAATTGTTTTGGTTTGTAAATTGAACGAAGGAGAATTTTTTAACTGTGAAATTCTCTTGTTTTCTACGATCTTTATTGAAGCCTTTCTGTGGGCAGCAGGCATTTCCTCATTATTTTTTTGCGAAGCAATGACATCATTCAATAAAGGATTCTGACTTTCATTCTTCATTTCCTGCGGAATATTTGTGAGGGCAACCGCAGGCAAATGCCTTGTTGAGATCAATATTAAACTGGCAAACAAACTGATAGTAAGACAAGCCATCAAAACGCACCTGAAGTTATATTGAGGCTTGATCTGAGGTTGAATAATTCTTTTTATTCTGGCCAGCAAGAGCTTTTTATCAGAAGCATACAATGCAAGGGAAGCATTTGAGCAAGGTGCAGCAATGGCCAGCAAAGCATTGGCATAAACGGAAGGGTTGTAACTGTATTGAAGAACCCAATCATCGCAACAATTTTCCCGTTCTTTTTTTATTTCACTGCTGAGAAGGTGCATGAAAGGGTTGAAGAACAAAATAACTTCCGATAGTGAAATAAATAAGTTGATGAAATAATCGTGGCGTTTGATATGAGCCAATTCGTGGAGTATGACGGCCTCCATTTGCTTTGTGTCCAGGTAGTTCAACGTTGCCAGCGGTATGAGGATAACCGGTTTCCAAAAGCCAATGGTAAGAGGGGACTCAACAATACCCGATAAATAAATTGCGACCTTATTTTTTATATTCATTTGCAGAGACAACTGGTCAACAAGCAATCTCCATTCTCCATTTATTTTTTCTAATTTTTTGGTTTTTAAGTATAAGGATTGCCGGTATGAAGACATCCATTTCAAAATGAAAAAAACAAGAATCAGCAAGTAAATGGTTGCCAGGTAGGGGAGGAGTCCTTCCTTTTCAAAAAGCCAAATATTAAAGGTTTGCAGGAAGAAATTGCCAATAGTAAAACCAGGAATTGAGTTGGCTGTAACAGGCTGAACTGAATAAACGAATATGGTGCATACAAACCAGCAAAAGCCAGCAAAATGGAATGAAACAGCGATTAAATATTTCTGTTTGGCAGTTAAAGAAAAGAAGACATTTACCACCCAATAAACCAACCAGGCAAGCGCAAACTGCCACAAAGTTTGAATGATTGCATAGCCCAAAGCCTGTAAAATAGCAGAGTTGGCAAGTTGGTGCATCGTCTATTGTTTTTTCAGGTTGTCAAGCAGTTGTTGAATTTCTTCCAGTTCAGCCTTGCTGACCGAGTGATGACCCAAAGCCTGCATGACCAATTGAGTGCTTGATCCACCAAAAAGACTGGAGATCATTTTGCCCACAAATTGATTTTGTGTTGTTTCCTTACTTACGTTAGGCTGGTAGATGTGAGTTTTAGCTGAGTCGTTGCGCAATACGAGCCCTTTCTCAAACATGATCTGCATCAGTTTTAAAGTGGTGGTGTATCCTGCTTCTTCTTTAGTGAGCAAAATGGTTTCATGTACATCTCTAACTGTCGCTTTTCCTTTTTCCCACAACACCTGCAATATTTCCAGTTCACCCTCGGTGGGCTTGGTCTGCTTTGCCATATACGAGTCGTTTCGTTTATCAATATTACAATGCTTTATTCATCTTTTGAAGAAGAAAAGAGGTTTTTTATTAAAAGTTAACAAATGACGGTATTTATTTAATGGAGCGTTTAAAACATCAGCTTACAAGAAAATCAGTCGGGCAAAATAGCAGGAACAGTATTTATAGTTAAGTTGTTGGTTAGAATATTTACAAAAAAATAAATTATGGAAAATAAATCGAATGAAGCAACACCACAACGTCCTGAAGGAGAGAGGTTGTTAGATGCTCCATTAGTTGAAATGGATCTCAATCATTTTATAGAACAAGTACGTAATGAACCTTCGTGGAAGGATAGCGACCGTAACTCTATAACAATTTTTAAGTCGGAAAACATGCGTGTCGTTCTAATTGGTTTACATGAAAATGCAGAGCTGAAAACTCACACAGCTAACGGAATTATAAGTGTGCAGGTACTTGAAGGGAATATTAAATTTACAACAGAGCAAAAAGTAGTTGAACTGGAAAAAGGACAAATGCTTGCACTTCAAAAACAAATACCACACAGCGTTCTTGCCTTAAAAGAAACGTTTTTTTTGCTGACAATGGCAATGGAATAATTTAGCTCTACGCTGAATTTGCACTTACAGGTAGTCATAGAGTCCTGCGGATTGTTTTAAGATGCTGAAGCGACCCTTTTTGTTGGTGCTTGCCACCGGCAGTTGCATTAGGGTGGTGGCATCTGTAGGTTAGCAAAAGCTTACTGCAACTTTCTCGTGCTGTTCCAAAAATTTTTTTGAAATCGACGGGGCATATATTTTCCAAAATAAAAAAAAGCAATGAACCTCATTGCTTTTTTCGTTGTTTTTCCGGATATGGATTTTTTATAAGAAAAGATTTATTCTAAACCATAAATAAATCCAAATTTGAGTCTTTTCCTTTTTACGATAAAATATTTCCTGCATTTAGTTTTTCTTTTTCTATCGTTAAAAAAATGTGCCAGCTACAGATTGGGGTTTACAAAAATTAATTCATTCAAATAAATCGCTTCCACACATCCTTAAACCCTAAACCCTAAACCCTAAACCCTAAACCCTAAACCCTAAACCCTAAACCCTAAACCCTAAACCCTAAACCCTAAACCCTAAA
>JAYTGA010000294.1:0-37968 GCA_043733905.1 Segetibacter sp. | reverse complement strand
CTTAGGTCTTGACCTGAATTGCAATAAAATAAAAAAACTCTACGACCAATGCTTACATATAGGTTCAATGGCCGCTTAAATTATTACCGGAGTATTGTTTCTTCACCTGCAAATATAATTGTCGTCACCCGACTGCAAGCCTGCTAAAACAATGTCTTGACAAATTGTTAGTAGTAAATAGGTTTTGAACAAAATGGGATAAACGGTTTAAGAATTTTCCTCAAATAAAAAAATGAGATCTTTTGCAAGACCTCATTTTTTATTTTAGAAGAAATTGATCATGTTTCTGCGATCAATAGTTCTAATATGTCATTTTCAGATAAAAATCTTATTGTTTATCCTCAGTATATTTCGATCTAAACAAGGAAATGCCTACTCCAAAACCCATCCATACATCATTTTTATAAATCCATTGTCTTCCTAATTCCCCTGCAAGATTGTCTATGCCAAAGAAGAGTCCAGCCTGCAGATTATTTCGCTGGTATATAATTGCTCCGTTTAGAGACACTGCCGCAGCATTGGTGGATTGTTTGATCAAACCTTTTGTTGAAAAACTATCAACCGGGACAGATGACAAGCCAACACCCCCCAGGAAGTTCACAAAATCTTTTTGAGGACCACGTCTTTTGTTCAGGTTCAAACTCACACCAGCATTGAAACCGGCATTGACAGAACCCTGAAAATCAAAATATTTTTTCTTCAGTTCGCCAGGTATGTCAGTTTTATCGCCCATTCTTACTTTCACAGGTACGGTGGAGACACCAAATACGACTGAGAAACGGGGAATGATTTCGCCTACAGACATCGTGGATAGAAACGTAGTTATAGGGAGCTTGAAATAAACATCAGGCTTGTTGTTGGCTGCATTGCCAAAGAAACGGGCATTGTTCCTGATTGCTTCCGGTTCGCCAATCTCGAATTTATTTTCACGATTGGTTTGCCATTTCAAAAAATGAATCACCAGATCGCTGCCAACCTGTTTGTCTATTTGAAATTCAAAGCCTTTGTAAATGGTTTCATGATCGGGTGGTGAAATGAAATTTATAGTTGGAACGGATGTATATCCACTTCCACCTGAAGTAATATTGAAACCAGTCAACAGCCCTTCAGTTACAATTGCTATAGCAGTTGCCCCACTGCCACCACCTCCGGTAATACTAATCAATGGAGCCGCAAAATAATTGGAACCACCGCCGGTTACATTAATACCGCTAATGTTCCCATTAATTGTATTAATTGTCGCAACAGCAGTCGCACCTGAACCATTGCCGGCATTTACTTCGCCAACAGCATCGCACTTTGATAGTTTCATACTTTCATTAAAGTAATAGGTTTTCCTGTAATTGACCTCACGCTGTGCAATGGAGTAAATGGATAAGAACAGGAATGTTGCGAAAAGAATTTTTTTCATAGTTTTTGTTTTTGAATTCTGCTTAGATAAAATATTAGTTAAAACGGGGATTAATAAGAAAATATTTGATAAAGGGTTTGACGATAGAATAACGGTTTTGCATTTAATTAGCCATTTCCAAACCTCTAAACGGGATTGGTACATCCTTATTGTGTGGAGCATTTATATCGCAATGGAAAATTTTAATTTTTTTGAAAGCAGAAAGCTTTTATTGTATGGTGATGGAATAAACATGCAATGCTTCATTTGCATTCCTGATCTCTTTTTCAAACTGAAAACCAAGTTTTGTAAGCAAACTGATAGAGGAAATATTATCAGGTAGGGTAGTCGCCAGAATAATGCTGTGTTCTGTTTGACTCATTACCATCGATAAAACTTTTTGAGCAGATTCAAAAGCATAACCTTTCTTTTCGTATTGCGGCAGCAGTGCAAAGCCAATATCAAAATGGTCCAGGTAATTACGTTTCATCCACGAAACAATGCCAATAGGTGTCTGGGTTTGTTTAACATGAATGACCCAATAAGTGAGGTTTGGAGTGTTCCTGATTTTATCAATGTAGGCTATTGCAGCTTCTTTTGAATGGATATTTCTGTCACCAATAAACTCTATCCAGCCAGCAGAATTTACAAGTTCATTTACAAATTCATGATCAGGCACAGACACAACATTGAGTGTAAGCCTTTCTGTTGAAATTGAATCATAAAAACTAAACCCGGCCACTTTTTGGTAAGTTTATTTTGGTAATTTATTCATGTCCATAAAGAGCATATTCCAACGGTGGCCATCAGGATCCACCATGCCAAATCCATACATCCAGCCATCTCTAAGCGATGGCTCGCCATACAAAACACCTCCCGCAGCTTTTACTTTTGCCGCAGTTTCATCCACTTCTTCAATTGAATCTGCACCAAAAGAAAAAAGAACCTCGTTTCCTAAAGTTGTATCAGCTATTTTACTTTGAATGAAACCTTCAAATACTTCTTCAGGAAAAAGCATAATCATTACTTTGCCATCGCCAAATGAAATGGCAGCCATGTGTTCGGTATTGTGTTGCGGGTGAATGTTGAAACCAATGTTTCTAAAAAATTCCCGTGATTTGGACACATCTTTTACGGGCAGGTTAATCCATATCTCTTTTGACATTATCGTTAATTTTGAATGTTAAGGTAAAATTAGTAAACGCTTTTAAAAAAATCCAGTTTAAAATTTTTTTGGAATGTGATCAACCAGCAAATTCCTATTCTATTAAAGCAAATCCCGTCTACAAATTGAATAAATGAAATCATTTTACCAATATTCCAATATTATTTACAAAATCTTACAATTTTATTTTGGCTATAAAAATGCAAAAACATAGTTTTGCACTTCGTAAAAAATAAATGGCTCGCAGCCTTCTAATAAAAAAATTATGAAACAAGGTATTCATCCCGAAAATTATCGCTTAGTTGTTTTTAAAGACATGAGTAACGGACACAGCTTTCTCAGTCGCTCTACTGCCAACTCTAAAGAAACCATTCAGTGGGAAGATGGTAACGAATATCCGGTCATTAAACTGGAGATTTCTAACACATCGCACCCTTTTTATACTGGTAAAAATATGTTGGTTGATACAGCAGGTCGTATTGACAAGTTCAAAAAGCGTTACGCAAAAAAAGCATAAATATCTTTTAAATAAATATTTTAGGAACCCCGCTAAATGCGGGGTTTTTGTTTTGAGTTAACTTTGAGCAACAAATCTGTCACTGTTCTTGTTAGAATTTAGTTCGTAAAAACATTGGTAATTTCGCCAATTACAAATTTTACAGTTTTTTTCATGTCTTCCGTAAAAAATTATCTTTCTCTCGTTAAGTTTTCTCATACCATTTTTGCAATGCCTTTTGCTTTCATTGGTTTTTTTCTTGCAGTCACTACTTCTTCGTGGTTTTTGGGTCAGTCCAATTTGAATTATACAATTGGGTGGGCAATTTCCAGCCATCTTCATAATCCTGAATTATGGAAAAGGTTGCTGCTGGTTGTGCTATGCATGGTGACGGCACGGAGTGCGGCAATGGCTTTTAACCGCTGGTTAGACAAAAATTTTGATGCTAAAAACCCCCGGACAGCTATTAGAGAAATTCCTTTGGGAATTATATCTGCTAACCAGGCTCTTATTTTTGTTGTTGTCAATTGCATCATTTTCATTGTATTGACGGCATTCATTAACCGCCTTTGTTTCTTCTTAAGTCCGGTCGCTTTGTTTGTCATTCTTTTTTATAGTTACACCAAACGATTTACACCTTTGTGCCATCTCGTATTAGGGCTTGGCCTTTCGCTGGCACCTATAGGGGCATACCTTGCCGTTACTGGTCGTTTCGACATTTTACCAATCATGTTTTCTTTTGTTGTATTGTTTTGGGTCAGCGGATTTGACATTATTTATGCTCTGCAGGATGTTGATTTTGACCGGTCAGAACATCTAAATTCCATCCCTGTGGCATTGGGTAAAAAAAAGGCATTGCGTGTGTCTGAACTGCTTCATCTGTTGTCGGCATTGCTTGTTATTTTTGCAGGTTTTGTGGCATCTTTTGGATTATTTTACTGGCTGGGTGTTGCCGTATTTTGTGGAATGCTTGTTTACCAACATTCCATCGTGAAGCCTGACGATCTGAGAAAGGTAAACCTGGCTTTCATGACTGCAAATGGTATAGCAAGTGTAGTGTTTGCTGTGTTGGTCATTGTTGATTTGTTAATGTAAAAGTGAGTGTATTTTTCTCTCCTATAATATTCCCTATTGTGCAGAAACCTGCTGATAAACCATTGCCGCAATGTCGCTGATGGTGGCAGACAGTGATTTAAATTCTTTTCCTTTTGTCATCACGGTCAAAATGTAGGACTTGTTGTTGACATAAATAATCCCCGATTCATTCAGGCAACGTTCCTGTTCTGTTCCGGATTCACCAAATTTGTGTATCATTTTTATTGATGAAGGAAACCCTTTGGCAAAACCATCTTTAAAATCGGTTGTGCTCAACAATTCAGCTGCATATTCTGAATGTGCAATAGTGAGGTAGGCGGCATTGTAAATAGTCCGCATAAAAAGTGAATAATCTTTGGCACTGACCGGGTAAACCATTGCAGAATTGTCGGGAGACTGTAATCCAAGATCGGTAAAAAGTTTAAAAAATGTTTTGGAATCCAAATATTGAGCTAAAAGGCTGCTGGCATTATTATCGGAATAAGTGATCATGTATTTAAGGAGTTCTTTGACTGAGTACATGTGACCAGATTCAATTTTTTTAGAAAGAAACACCGGTTTAAGCACTGAAGATGAAGGCTGTGTATAAAAAACGGTTTTGTCAAGTGTTCCCGGCATTTCCTCTTCCAGGTGCAGGTAGGTAATGAGGACAGGCACTTTCATGAGTGAACCGGGATAGTATTTGTCATTTTCATTGTAACCTGTCCACTCCCCTTTATCCACATCCCTGAAATAAAAAGAAGCACCATTAATTTCGTTAGTTTGTTTTTTTGTTTCAATGTAAGCGGCGATTTTCTGAGACAGCGGCGAGTATTGTTCTGATTTGACATAAGTATCTACATACATAAGTGGTTTAATGTATTGATACCCGGATAATCGCTGTACCTTCAATTGATTAATTAGCCGCTTGGAAGAGGTCGGTACAGTTCCAACCGAATTTTCGGCAGAGGGCATCAATTTTCTTGTTAGAAAAAAAGTAAGGGACACGATGGAAACAAACAGCAGAACTGACAGGTAGAGGGGAAAAGACAATTTCACCAAACGGCGCATAATGATAATTCTTTAAAAGGTATGGGGGTTTAAGGAAGAAAAGTCAATAAAGGGTATGACACAGATACACCTCTGCCAAAATTTGCTGTTTGAACATTCAATTATTTTTTTCGCAAAAAGACTAAAAAAAACTGACCAGTTAAGCTATTGTGCCCTACCTTAAAGCATAAGGACAATAATCTGCTTTCTTTTAAAAACTTTAATGAAACACTTGTCACACTTTTCGCATTCTTCTTTCGTTATAGCTTGGCAACACACTTTTTCCGAAACAAAAAAATAGCTTTGAAAAAGGCAAAAAATAAATACCCATGCGCATCCTCATATTCTTATTGCTTGCTTCATTTTCGCTGCACGCCCAACAACATTTCAATGTAGAAATTCTGACCACAGGAACCAATACAAGCCTGCGGGGCATGAGTGTGCCAACAGACAACCTGGTGTGGGTGAGCGGCAGCAATGGAACAGTTGGCAAATCAACCGATGGCGGCAAAACCTGGCGTTGGATCATTGTTCCCGGTTTTGAAAAACGGGATTTCAGGGACATTGAAGCCTTTGACAGCAGCACCGCTATTGTGATGGTGGTGGACAATCCGGCCAACATTCTCAAAACAACCGATGGTGGCCTTACCTGGAAAAAAACATTTGAACGTGCCGCCACGGGCATGTTTCTCGATGCTATGGATTTTAAAGACAGCAAAGAGGGCATTTGCGTAGGCGACCCTATCAACCTCACTTTTGGAACGGACACCCGCAAATTGTTTTACATCATCCGCACACACGATGGCGGTGACACCTGGACTGAAGCCCCGATGTATCAGATGCCACCCGCCCTCACCGGCGAATTTATTTTTGCCGCCAGCGGCACCAACATCTCTTTTCTCAACAATCCTGATTATGAATATGCCTTCATAACCGGTGGCTATGTAAGTACTCTCTACCTCGTTGGCCGCGATGGCAAAACCAGCAAAGGCGCACCCACGCCCATTTTGCAGGGATCAGAAACCCGTGGAGCTTATTCATTTGCAACCAATGGCATCAATAAATTTTACGCCATTGGAGGCGATTACAAAGTGCCAAGGGACTATTTTGACAATTTCTATTACAGCACCGATGTTGGCAAAAAATGGGGTACACCAACCGTTGGGCCGCCCTTTGGCTACCGCAGTTGCATCCGCATTATAGACGATAAAACAATGGTTGCCTGTGGCCCCACAGGTGTTGACTTTGCCAACAATGCCCAGAAAGAATGGAAACGTGCCAGCCTCGAAAACTTCAACGTCTGCATGGTCAGCAAGGGAAAACAGGTTTACCTGGCAGGGGAGAAGGGTAGGGTTGGGCGGCTGATTTATTGAGTTGGCTTTTTTGTCACGGCAAAAGTCCAAGAAACCCTAATTGATCTCTTGTATTTTGGGAATCATATAAATTATCGTTACCGTCCCAGACCAGATGTATATTTCTATCTGTTTCCATATAATCCAACATCCAAGATTCGTCATGCGTCAGAGGATTTTCAACTACAAGAATTAGACTTGCATCTGGTTTATTTTCTAGATAGCGATATTCATATAGCTGGCTAATTCCTTTACGTACCTGTGCATTGACATTACCTGCTGTCGTGGATTTCATCTCAAAAATATAATCTCTCTCAATTGTTGTTGCTAAGTCAATAAATTGATTTGCTTTTGGAACACCACCAGCATTTCTTATTCTTTCTGCAACAAGATTTACCAATGCCTTATGCGCATTATTAGCTCTTTCAAGTCTTGCTGCACTTTTGTACACTGTAATTATTTCATTAGCACCACTGATTCTCTAATTCACATTTTGGTACTCTTCTAAATTACCGCTTTGAGGAAGAATTGGGAGGTTATCATCATTTAATTGAAAAGTATTAGTTATTGGGGATATCATATTTTGGATACTATAGACATTCCCCACTTTTGAAACAATGTTTAATTCTTTTAGCCATGCTAACAAGCTGCTTACTCTTCTATAAACAGTTGTATATGCAAGTGGAACTTCTAATTCTATTAAATAATCCACAAGATTTTGATGAGTTATACCATTTCTTAATTCTATGAAAGGGAGTACAATTTGGAATATTCTTAAATTCAAAATGGCATTTATAAAGTACGGATTTTGAATTGTTGGATTGGCAAAAATATGTTCACCTATTTATTGCCAGGGTTGCATTATTTAATATTTTTATGAACCCATCAGCAGATCTTTTAGAATCAGTTGCGTTGCACTCTTATACTGTAACAATACTATTCAGTAACATAAAATCAGGGTTTGTTATTTCTTATACATCAATTATTGTATAACCGATTTTCCTTAGTGAATCTTTTAAAAGAATTTCAACATTGTCTGCGTCGTTAACTTCAGTATCCAGAGTATATTCACAAATGATTCCAAGTAAATTGGGAGTTTTATTGAAGCACCGAATGAAACAGTTATTGTTGGTATTTAGAAAATAATTTCCAGAATAATTTTGTAAATTATGAATTAATAATTTTTGATCAAATACAGCTATATCATTAGCCGAAACAATAGAGCCATCAATTAATTTTAGTTTAATTGATTTAGCTAAATCATTTTCATCATCCATAGATTTAGTAAGATATTTTTGAGGATTGTCCATATTAGTTTTGTTTTTTTTGATATGTGCCATTTCCTTTAAATTCAAGAATTCCTTTGTCACGCAGAACTTGCAGTTGTTGTCGTATCTTATCTTTTATGAAATTATTGCTTGGAAATTTTTCTTTGAAATGTTTTTCAAACGTGTAAACATCCGAAAGCTTGAATTCATGGAAAGGGATTTCGTCAATTACTTTTAAAACTTCAATTGTCCAACCACGGCTTTCCTTTTTTTGATTGGCAAGAAATGCCGTTTTCAACCAAGTCTCAACAACTGTATTCTTATTTATTAATTGTCCATTTTTTATAAAGAAAATTTTTCCTGAGTTAGGGATGCTTTGAAGTAAAATGTTACACCCAACCCATCCAGCTCTTCTTGCTACTGAACTTAAAGGCTTTCGCTTTTCAATAATATCATTGGTAAAATAGTGTTTAGGGATTACCAAAAAATTTGATACCTCAAGATTTCTACTTGAGTAGTTAAGAAAAAAGAAATGGGGATTATTTTCGGAATTAATTCTTTCAATCATTGAGCCATATGCTCCGTCGACAATTCTCGTGGTAAAGGAATCTTTCTTACTTTTTAATTCATATTCTGACCTGCATGTCGTACATAAAAAATCAGCAACGGGGCTATTGTTACTGAATTGATTTAATTCATCGTTTCCGCATGATGGACAAAAAGCATTTTGTTTAACCCATGATTCTGTAAGAACTCTTGCAATTTGAGAACTACTTGTGTATCCAGAAGAAAAAGATATGTCAAATTTCAGGTTCATAAAAAAAGCCAAATTAATGATTGGAACGATGAAAGGATTGCGACGCAACGATGATCAATCAAGGAATTAAAGCTGGTATAAAAATATTTTTCAAAATTCAATTTAAAAATGTACTTGTCTTTTTACCATGGCACCTTAAAATCACCTTTCTTATTTAACTCTAAAAAGTCTATTAAAGCAAGTTTTGTTTAAATAAATAAGTCTTGCAGCCCTTTCACTATCTGATAAAGAAGAAGGTGAAACAGAACGTATCTTATAATAAAACTCCTTGGTATTTATGTAACTATCCAATACCGATATTACTTCAAATACATTCTCCTTTACCTGCTTATATGTTACTATAAGTTCTTCGTTAAGATCCGATATAATTGAATTTGGGTGGCTAATGTTAAAATATAAAGCTCCTCCACCAATAAAAGGTTCAATGTATTTATTGAATTTTGTAGGTGCAAATTTTAATAGATATGAAATCATTTGCGTTTTGCCACCCGCCCATTTCAAAAAAGGTTTTTGAAAGCTCGGGATAGGAAACAAAGTTTGAACCCTAACTGGATTCAAAATATTTGTTTTATTTATTGCAAGGGCACTATTTAGCATTCGGTTTCTGCTTTGATTGTATAATGTAACTTATTTTTTCTTCTGCAACTTTTAGAATATCAATTGAACCTTCTTCATCTAATAATTCATAAACTACTTTATCACTCACAAAACTAATATTGAGTTCTTTTTTGTCCGCTTTGAATATTTTTGAAAGCTTATCAATCATTTCTGGATTTGCTTTACGTTCATTTCTCTCAATTTTACTTAATGTTGATTGGTCAATATCAAGCAACGCTGCAAGTTTTCTTAACGGCATCCCATCATCCTCTCGAAGTTTGCGAAGTGTTTCACCAAAAGTTTGTTGTGCTACCATAGACAATTTTAAGTCTTGACAATAATTGTCCAAATATAAGGCGTCTTAAATTAAAATACCAAATATTTTAGCAACAATTTTAGTTTGTTAATAAAATGTGAGATGTTGATGTGGCTAAATTTCTGCTCGTGTTTGAGGTGGGCTTTGTCCGCTTTACAATATGATAAACATAGCATTGAGGCATTTAAGCAAAGATAAATGCTCAAATGTTTGCAGAATCTCGTTGGGTGTGACCTAGGATGAACTAAATGATATCAAACGTAATGACCATTGTGGTCACAAACAAAACACCTAATCCTGTAATGAAAAAAAAGTCGGCTACATTTTCATAACGGTTAGAGGATCTTTCATTCTTATTTCTAATGGAAAGAAAAGACAGAATGCAGCTAACCATAAACGCAATTGTAGCTACTGAAGTAAATTCATCAATAAGCGACGATTGTTTCAGGTGAAGCACTTTCATAGAAGTCAAAACAATAAAACACAATCCAAGCAGGTTGGATGATGTGTTTAAAATGTGGTGTGATTTATTCATCATCAATAAGTTTATGAAAAATAAAAATAGCAAAGCGAATGCTGAAAACGAGAAGATCCTTCGCCTTTAACCAAAGTCATTGTTATTTCCCGCCATTTTTTCCTCATTGGTAGAAATGGTAAATCTTATCTTCGTCATTCATCTACATTTATTTATGAAGGCTGGCATACTCGGTGGCGGACAGTTGGGCAGAATGTTGCTGCAGGCGGCAATCAATTATCCTGTAGAAACCTATGTGATGGAGAATGATCCATACTGCCCGTCGGCACATCTTTGCCACCATTTCATCAAAGGCGACATCCGCAATTATGAGGAGGTTTACCAGTTTGGCAAAGGCCTGGATGTGCTGACCATTGAGATAGAATCAGTGAATATTGAAGTTCTTGAACAATTGGAAAGCGAAGGTGTGAAAGTGATTCCCAACACCCGGGCTATCAAAATCATTAAAAACAAAATACTGCAAAAGGAATTTTACCGAAGCAATAGCATTCCAACTTCCAATTTTGTGGTGACACAACATCAGTCGGATTTGCAGCAGCACACATCTTTTTTCCCAGCAGTACACAAACTGGCAATGGGCGGATATGATGGCAAAGGCGTAGAAATTTTGCGAAGCGAAAAAGACATCCACAAAGGGTTTGATGCGGCATCAGTTTTGGAAAAATTGGTTGACATCAAACAGGAAATTGCCATCATGGTCGCCATCAGCAACAGCGGCGAAGTTGCCATTTATCCCTGCTGCGAAATGTTGTTTGACCCTGTTTTAAACCTGCTTGATTTTCAGGTTTGTCCTGCAAGATTGCCCGAAAAAGTATTGTTGAAAGCAGAAGCACTGGCAATGAAAGTGGTGAAAGACCTGCAAAGTCCCGGCATTTTTGCCGTAGAAATGTTTGTGGACAAAAACGATGAAGTGTGGGTGAACGAAACCGCCCCACGAGTCCACAATAGCGGCCATCACACAATAGAAGCCAACTTTTGCAGCCAGTTCGACATGTTGTGGCGCATCATTCTTGGTTATCCATTGGGCAATACAGAATTGATTATGCCTTCCGCAATCGTCAATATTATTGGTTCCGACCATTATGAAGGAAAAGCGACCTACGAAGGAATGAACGAGGTACTGAAACTAGACAACGTTTTCGTTCACATTTATGGAAAAGAAATCACAAAACCAGGTCGTAAAATGGGTCATGTCACTATATTAAGCAACGAACGACAGGAACTGATTCACCAGGCAATGAAAATTAAAAATACGCTGAGAGTGGGAGGGGAGGGTAAAGTGTTAGGTGTAAAGTGTTAGGTGTAAAGTTTTAAGTAGGAGGTATGAACTATGAACTATAAATTATGTGTAATTTATAAAATAGCAAAACACAGACAACGACAAACTACAAACGATAAACCCAATTAACCAATAAACAAATAAACCAATGAACCCCTTAGTCGGTATCATCATGGGAAGTGACAGTGATCTTGTGGTCATGAAAGCGGCTGCTGAACTGCTGCAGGAATTCGATGTGGCGTTTGAACTAACCATTGTGTCGGCGCACCGCACCCCACAGAGGTTGTTTGACTATGCCTCCACGGCTGCTGACAGGGGGTTGAAGGTGATAATAGCAGGTGCAGGCGGTGCTGCGCATCTTCCGGGCATGGTGGCTGCTATTACCACGTTGCCGGTGGTTGGTGTGCCTGTTAAATCAAGCAACAGCATTGACGGCTGGGATTCTATTTTGTCCATTTTGCAAATGCCCAACGGTGTGCCTGTGGCGACTGTGGCACTGGATGCAGCTAAAAATGCAGGCATTCTTACTGTTCAAATTTTAGCAACAAGTGATGTTCATTTAGCCCAAAAAATGAAACAATATAAAGCTGACATGCAGCAAAGTGTTTTAGAAAAAGTAAAAAAATTATCCGGCGAAGGGTGGGATAATGGTTTTGATAACAATGCTTAAAACATCATTTTCAAAAACAGATTATTAGCTCACCTTCACACATTCGATTTGGATGATCCTTTGTCAAACATGGAGAATATTTTTAAAACAGCGGGTACACCGGCACTTAATGCAGCTATGTATGTTAGCAATTTGGAATAGGCTTCCTGTTGTGATATAAGAAGAAATGCTAAAATGGACACAACAACCAGCATTAACGGTGTTTTTAGGTTGTTCCAGTTGCCGCTTGCTTTAATCCTTTCTTTTATTTTCACTACTTCACTATTGCCAATAGCGGTTAGTATAAAGTTTCTGAATCCACGATTGAACAGCCTGAGCAGACCGTTTGATTTAATGATGACACCCTTAGCCAGCAGCATTGTCAGGTTGTAATCATCATAAGAATTGACCAGGTTATCCTCAGCCAGATCATACAGCAAAAATTTTTCTTCTTTTGTTAAGGACTGCCAGATGTACATATAAAAATACTGGGAAGTGACTTGTAACTTGTAAGCAAGCTGATCGGCTTTTATCACTGCTTCTTCTTCCAGAATGTTGCCCGCTAAGTCCATTGACACCCTCTGCATATCCTGCAAAAAATGTGTGTATTCTGTTTCTGAAAAAAGTAGCTGATGCCATGCGGGATGATAGGCAGTATGTTGCTTTGTAATAGGCATAATGGATATGCGAAAATGTCCCATCAGCACATGCCAGCGGTTCAGGTGTTGTGCCACTTTTGTGGTCGCATCCGGGGCAGTAGTGTTGGCTCCCGTATCGTTGAGCGAATCTAGAAAAGATAGAGGGTGTATGGTGGACAGAATCATGATCTTGCATTTGCTTTTTACCATTAAATCTTCTAACAGTTGAAGCTTGGCAAGGTTACTCGAATCGTCCTGCATGTTGTATTCAAAATGATTGATAATGATCATTTTGTATTTGGGGTCAATTGCATCATGCATCAACTTTTCCCAATCTTTATCTTTTTCAATTTCAGACTCTTTGGGCATGTTGATGAGATCGGCTACATAAACATTTCCTTTTGTCATGTCAATTGCATCATACACCAGCGGTTGATCATTGCATTTTATCTTTTCATTATTGATTTGATCAATAATGTATTGAAACTTTTTTGCCCCAGGCAAACCAATAATCAGCGAAAATTTATTTAGTTCGTTATCGGTCAATATTTTATCGTCCAGATCTTTCCAGATGGCCAAGTCTGGCAGGTTGAGGCAAAATATTTTTTTGACAATATTATTGATAATAAAGTAAAAAGCAATTAATCCACTTAAAAGAAAAAGCCAGTATAAAAATGATAATATATTTCTTTGCGGACCAAGTACATCGTAAATGATATTTTCAGAAGTAATCTTCCAATATTCGTCTCCATTGCCAGTTTGCCTGTAAGAATAAACAAACCTGTTGCTATCAATATTATTAATTAAATGCTTATCAAAATCATTGCCAGTTGAAGTATCATTCGCCTTATCTCTTAAAGGTTGATAAACAATGGAGGAATCAGTAGAATAAATTGAGTTCAGATAATTCAATTTTGCTTTGCCCACATCTTCACCAATGGACAAATGAAAGGCTGAAAGAACTTTATCAGCATTTCTATATTCATTACAATAATTTTTCACAGAATCAATAACCTCATTTTTATGAACAATGACTGGTAATTCGTGAATTACTGTTGTGTCAAAATATTTGGCCGCCTCGGGCTGTTGTACTATGCGATCGGCATAGTTGATCTGCCTGTATCGCATACCCAGATTTTGTTCAAAATTGAAAGAGGATTTGTAAAAAAATGCTACCGGCAACCCACTTGTGATCACAAGACAGGTAATGACCATAAGAGAAAAGCTTCTGACATAATTTACGTTTGAAAAAATGAAATTTCTGACATCTTTTGACATTTTACCAGAATACCTGATGAGACAGACCGCACCCACAGAAATGACTAATTCAGAAAAAGAAACTTCAAGGTAATGCAGGGGTTGAAGCAAAATAAAAGCGATCACATTGTCTGCTATCAGTAATAGCGACAATAAAATCACAGCTTTTTGCTTAAAACTGCGGTTGATGGGGTTGCCATCTTTAAGGTAGCGTTTTGAAAATAGTGAATTTTGAAAAAGTGCAATGAGGGTAATGGATGACAAAAGCAAAAATAGGTATTGGAAAAACGTAAATTTTTTAAAACAAAATATGAGTAAAAGGATTATAAGCACATTAATGGCCGCTGACAAAATATATTCTTTGTGAAACATTGTTTTTGGGCCAACCCAACTGGTATCAAATGTTTGTTTTTTAAAAAATGACCTTCTTGATGAAACAAGGAAAATGATAAATAATAGTATCAGCATATAAATAAAAAACAGCACGAGCATAGAAAATGTAAAGCTATAAATTTCAATATCTCTGGTGTCGCTAAAACTGCTATCTGAAAATATAACCAGTGAATAGGGTATATTTTTAATGGGAGCAATTCTTACATAGTAGCTTTTCCCGTAGTAAAGTGTAGAAAATTCGGTAGCGTTGTGAGTATGAATGCTGCCTGAAACCGCAGCAGAATCTGAAAATTCAGACTGAATATTTTCGTTCAAATTTCTCGAAGCGATGGAATGATAAAGAACTTTACCACTATTGTCAATGACCGCAAATGAATATCCTGTTGGGAGTACAACATTTTCAAGAGAGTGCATGCCAAAAGTCATGGCAGCTACTTTGCAAGGTTTCTTTCCTAAAGTATCAACCGAAGGAATTGCAAGGACAGTTGTAAAAATGCCAGATGTTCTTGAAACGACCTGGTCTAAAGCATATATTTTATTCAAGTCGTCTTGCAGAAAAAACACGCTATTGTGAATGATCCTTTTGAAATAATTTCGGTTACTAAAGTTATTGTGAGGTGCATTTAGCCTGTCCGGAGTCCAGTTAAATTTTTCCTGCCCCGTCTTATCCAGCCAAAATACCTGCCTGATGGATGCACTGTCACTTCTGTCGTTAAACATTTTTTTTGTTGCAGTGTCTAAATTCTTATTGACATTTATTTCTGCCTGACCAACAAATGATCTGTCAACGTGCATAGTATCCTTAAACAGGTTGACAATACTCCCCAGATTTGTTTGCCAGCGGATAGAATCCAATTTTTTCAACGTCTTATAGTGCTTGCTAATCTCAGTACAAAAACTATCTGAAATTGCCGAATGAAGGACTTCTTTGGAATGACTGATGCTGTTGTTTCGTACATCATCGTTGTACTTAAAAAAACAAAAAAACAAAAGTGACATCATCAGTATTGCCACTACAATGCTGGATATTCCATCACTAAGTGTCAGCCTGTCTTTACTTCCCATCTGGTAAAGTTTAATCCATGGAAAGATGACAACAATGATTATTAAAAAGGTGACCATCATGAGTAAAAGGTTAGATGGTAGCTGCGACCGTTCTTTCACATAACGGCTTTTGGACAGCATGCCGCCCAATATCCATTTGTGGCTGGAGTCGAACGTGATTGTTTGCAGAAAAATTTTGTAATCCTTTCCCCCCGCTGTCATGTCCTTTACATAAGATCCGTTGATGCCGTTGGATGTGTTCAGAAGCGAGTCTTCCTTCACACTGCTTATGCCCGATGGAAAACTTTCATAAACTATATTGCCTTTGCTAAAAACGATATATTCATCAAAAACAGTTTCGGGTAATAGTGAGGTAATAAATTGATCAAAGCTATAATTAAGAGAAATCTGCAAGAGAGAATTGTTCATTTGATTCGCTCTCAATAGCTGCACGGAGATTTGCCTTGTAGCATTGTTCACTACAATATTGGCAGGGTTCCTAAGAGTATCTTTTAATTTTTCATAATTAAGTGGAGTGGTGATGATAGGGGACAAAGAAAATTTTGCAGTTGAGTAGTTATTAATATATTCCTCTAATCCCGCTTTGTTAATAAAACTATCAGCTTTTAGCAAATTGTTCAACAGTGTGTCACTATTGTCCATTTTCTCATGAATATTCCTGTCTATGTTTTGCAGAGTTCTGAACCTTTGTTGTTCTATCTTCTTTTCATTAGCCGGCAAATAGATAAAAAAGTAGCAGGATCCAAAAAAAATAAGACAGAGCAATGTCAGTAAAATATAACCCTGGCTTTTATTTAAGAAGAGAAATTTCATAGAAGTAATGTTTTGGTTAGGTATTTAAACCGTACATAAATATAGAAAGAATATTTCAAAAAAATAAAACCGTTTTAGGATGGATGTTTTATTTTTACCTTGGCAGTAATAAATATTTCATCATGAACCATTCCATCAGTTTTTGGGAGCAGGACACCTATTTTTCACATCAGGATTTTGTAATTGTTGGTAGCGGTTTGGTAGGCTTGTGGACAGCATACGAATTAAAGAAAAAATTTCCAAAGGCGAAAATAACGATATTGGAAAGGGGAGTGGTGCCTACCGGGGCCAGCACACGCAATGCTGGTTTTGCTTGTTTTGGGAGTCCAACGGAAATTCTAAGTGACCTGAAAACGATGGGAGAAAATGAACTTTGGACTTTAGTTGAAATGCGCTACAAAGGGATTGAAAAAATGAAAACTGTCCTTGGTAGTAAGGCGATAGGATTCGATGAGTGCGGCGGCTTTGAATGCTTGCAGGATAGACAGAATTTAGACGATATGAAATTAAAAATAAATTACTTAAACAAAGGTTTACAATTGATTACAGGAGTTATTGATACTTTTAAATGGAGTAAAAACGAAAAGCTAATTTCACAAGGATTATCATGTTTTCATGCTATGATTGAAAACGAATTAGAGGGTGGAATCCATAGCGGAAAATTAATACAAGCTCTTTCACATTCTGTTCAGCAATCAGGTGTTCAAATCATTTATGGAATAGAAGTTAAAGGTTGGCAAAATAATAATGAATATTTAATTATCGATACGACTCATTATGAATTGAAAACTCACCACTTGATTATTGCAACTAATGCATTTTCTAACTTACTTTGTCCTGATTTAAAGAATAGACCTGCAAGGGGGCAAATTTTGGTGACAGAACCAATTGAACATTTAAAATTAAAGGGAACCTTTCATTTTGATGAAGGTTATTATTATTTTAGAAACGTAGGTAACCGGGTATTGCTTGGTGGAGCTAGGAATACCGATATTGTTAATGAAGAAACAACTGATTTTGAGACGTCAGAGTTTATTCAAAATAAATTGAAAAATTTTCTTCAACAGCACATTATAAAAGATATTGAGTATAAAATATCAAATAAATGGAGCGGAATTATGGCTTTTACTGAAAACAAAATGCCCATGATAAAAAAAGTTCAGCCACACGTTCACTGTGTGGTCTGTTGCAATGGTATGGGTGTTGCACTAAGTCCCATCATTGCTGAGAAGGTTGCTGATATTTTTTAATCATAATAAAAGCTATTGTAATTTAGTTGCTTTCACAATCTATTCCTGATTTTTTTTTAGAAGCGATCTGCTTTCCCGAACATCACAAATTTGGGTATTGCTTTAAAATGCTTCAACTGAAGGCGGTTTTTTATTTTATTTATTTCCCATAATTAATATTATGTTAAGTAGATAATGAAAATTTGACGTCTTAAGCATGAATAGCCACCCACTTCTGTTTCAATCTTGGAATCATTCTTAGAGCTTTTCCCAAAATAATTTACCAAAAGCCGAAATTCTAAACCTGCTTTTCGCAAAAGCTCGACTTTCGTCCAATTTTGGAAAAATTCCCGCGATTGGACTTTTCATTGCAACCTCTTCTCTGAAAAAAGCTACTAAGATTCGGATAAGTATTACTTGTTCAAATCTTTTAAAATTTCAAATAAAAAAAATGGGTCCAGATTTCTCCTTTCTGTTGAAAAGGCTACTAAGGCATGTGAGTTCAATTTTTTTCCAAAATAAATCTTATAGCTTTTTGGAAAAGCTTAAAATTCCTCAAATCGTTCCTCAACCGATTGTTATTCATATAAACTCATATATGCTTGACGAAAATGAGAACGAAATTATGCACATCGTAAAAAAACACCCTTCAAATAACTCTTTATGAAAAAATATACAAAAACCCTTTTTGTCATAATTTTATTTTTCATAGGCCAAATTTCTTTTGCCCAAACCTGTAGCATAGGAGATCGTGTCTGGGTAGATGCCAATGGTAATGGCATACAAGATGCCGCTGAAACTGCAGGTATTTCAGGTATGACAGTACTGTTAAAAAACTCCATAGGAACGATAGTCGGAAACACGCAAACAAGTAGTTCTGGTAGTTATTTGTTTACAGGATTAGCACCAGATATTTATACCGTAGTTTTTCCAACTAACTATAGCGGGGCTATGCTAACCACCCAAATGGCCGGAAGTAATGCTAGCTTGGATAGCGACCCCAATACTTCCACGGGTGTAACTCCAAATATTGTTTTAATTGCCGGTCAATCCAACATGAACGTGGATGCCGGATACATAAATTTTGTTGTCTGTTCATCATGCCTATTAGGCTATCCCGATAATACCAATTTACCTAAGTCTGCTGTCGTGTTTAATGAAAGTGACGTCTTGGTAGCAATGGAACCGTCATCCACCACTTGTGGGTCAGTTGATTATGGGTTTATCAAACTTTGGTACAGTGATGAACATGCAATGTTTCTTGGCGTAAGAAGTGTGGTTATAAATAGAGCAAATGGGACAACATATACAACAAACTACCCGGTAACAACATATCCGGGATCACCTGCTTGTGCTTCTAATCTATCTTTTGGAACAACTATTTTAAACGGGGCACAATCAGGAAACGATGAGTCGGATGGAGGTGGACGTCCTTTAAGACCAGTATTATATCTGACTGACCTTACCGTAAATGGAAGCAACAGTCGTATCGGCGATTGGCAACAGGGGGGAACGCCCTATAACTCTACAACCATTTGTGGTAGCTGGAAAAGTGGTATAAGAACTGTTGATAGTACAAAAAACCCTGTTACAGTTGTTATTACCACAGATGCAGATCCTTCATCAAATGGTTGGAACCTGGCAGGCGGAGATGCACCTCCAGCAGGATCAGCAAATGCAGGGTTTGGAACAGAAGTTAAATGGGATATTAATTCATTGGGATTGATTCCCGGACATGCTTACCGCATACAGGTAATGGTACATGATGGAGATCAAAATAAATTAGGAGGAGATGCGGGGAGTATGTGTACAACCATTATTCTGCCTAAACCATCAGTTGGGAACTTTGTCTGGAGAGATCAAAATAATAATGGAGTGCAAGATGCCGGAGAGTCCGAAATTTACTTAGTAGATGTAAACCTTTATGCCGATTCAAACGGAGATAATATCCCTGATGGAAGTGCATTTCAAACAACAACAACCAACTCAAGTGGCAATTACCAATTTTCAGAATTAAATCCCGGTAAATATATCGTCGGCATAACAATCCCTCTTAATTATGCTGCCGGAACCACAACTCCTACAAGTCTAACGCCTGATAATGATAATAACACTGATAATAATGGCGTAACAACTGTTGGTGGAGAATTGAGAAGTAATTTTATTACTTTGACTGCAGGTGGTGAGCCTACAAATGATGGAGATGGCAATAATGGAAATCTTACGCTAGATTTTGGCTTATCGCCCACAGACTGTAACTGTGTTAATTCTGTAGGTAACCTTCTAACCAATGGAAGTTTTGAAAATGGCTCAACAGGGTGGACTGTGTCGGGTGGTTCTCTCACTACCGGAAGCGGTTATGTCATGTGTGGATCTGTGAATGGATTTTTAAGTCAAAGTAGTGGAACTGCAATCATGTACCAGGATGTAGCCGCTGCCGCAGGTTCATCCGTTTCATTTTCCGGTTTTTCTGGCACACACACACCAGGTATCAGTTGCAGTCCTAAACTAAGCCTCATTTTCTTAAATGCTTCCAATACGGTCTTGTTGCAAAGCAATATAACTGTTACAAAAGATGTAGATATAACCGGGGCTACACTTGATTATTATACATTATCTGGCATCGCTCCTTTTGGAACCACCAAAGTAAGAGTGCAAGGCTCAATAGGATGTAACACCCTAAAAGTTGATGCATTTTGCCTTACCATCACAACCCCCTGCCCTACAACAACAGCCAGTGGCGGCGACCAGTCCAAATGTGGTAACAGTTCATTTACCATGGCTGCTACTGCTGCACCTACCGGGGCTACCGGCACGTGGAGCGTATTTGGTGGGGCTGCAACCATAAGTAGCATAAACTCTCCTACTTCAATAGTTACAGTGACCTCCTCTCCTGCCACACTCCGCTGGACAGTGAGCAGAACAGGGTGCAGCGATGTATATGCTGATGTGGTTTTGACCAATACAGTCGTGACCACGGCTTATGCGGGACCCAACCAAACGATCAACAATACATCTGCTGTCATGGCTGCCAACAGCCCGGCGACTGGCGAAACAGGCACATGGAGCGTGGTAACGCAACCATCGGGCAGCCCGTTGATTACTTATTCCAACGTGAACTCTCCTACCACATCAGTCAACAATATGAATGTGGCCGGTACCTATACATTCCGATGGACAATCACCAAAGGATTGTGCAGCAGTACTTGCACTGTAAACATTACTGTAAATAATCCATGTATCAGAGGTTATGAAACATGGCCTAATAGCTGGAGCAATAATTTTGTCGCCAACCTGACCAATGCAACAGCGACCGGTTCAACAGGAACATGGACATTTAATACAAATGCAAATGCAGCTTTTGCCCTGACTGCTCCTTACTACAATCCATCTACCAGCAATGCGCTGAAGATTGTGAACTGGAGAACGGATGGTGTCAGCCCCGGCATTTCACCGGCAGGTGCAGGACTTGCAACCGCAGTTTCTCCTACAATAGACATCAGCAACCCATGCTGCCCTTCGGGTCACATTATGCAAATGACATTGTGGACATACAACGTGGTGAGCGGCGATGATAACGCCTGGATGGGTATTGATTTTTCCAACGACAACGGAGCCACATGGACAACTGTTTTCCAAAAAACATCCGGGCATATATTTACTGATTATGGTGCCAATACAGTTATCACCATCACAATCCCTGTCAGTTCAATCTATAACGTCAGCAATTTCCGTTACAGATTCCGTGGCGAAAGCAGGATCAACAACCCGAACAATTTCTACATGTTCATTGACGATATTTTATTCCTCTCTCCTTCTGTTTGCAACGTGCTGACACTGGGCAACCAGGTTTGGTACGATGCCAACAACAACGGAATAAAAGATGCAGGTGAGCCAGGTTTGGCTGGTGTGAATGTTGACTTGTACAACAGCGTAGGTGGCGTGATTCAAACAACCATCACCGATGCAAATGGCAACTACCTGTTCAACAACCTGTCTGCCGGTAATTACAGTGTTGGTGCAGTCATTCCTCCGGGATATGCAAAAGGTGACAATGGCGCAACCAACATCAACGCCGATGACCAGAACGATGGTACTGTGGCGACAGGCGGCGAGGCACGTACTACACAGTTCGCCCTCACTGCTTCTTCCAACAATATTGATATTGGGTTGAAAGGAACACTGAACCTGGGCAACCTGGTTTGGAAAGACATGAGCCTGAACGGACTAAGAGAAACAGGCGAACCGGGCATAGATGGCGTTACCCTTAACCTGTATTACGATGCCAACAAAGACAACGTACCCGACGGCAGCAGCATCAGCACTGCCACAACAAGCGGCGGAGGTTTCTACGGATTCAGCAACGTGGCACCGGGTAGTTACATAGTAGGTGTTGTATTTCCACCAAAATATTCCTCTTCTGGTTTGACCCTTTCAGGATATAGCCCCAACAACGATGTGGACAATGACAACAACGGTGTCAACCTGGTGACAGGTGGTTTCCGAAGCAACTACATCACACTGACCGCAGGTGGCGAACCGACTGTGGATGGCGATGGCAGCAATGGCAACCTGACACTTGACTTTGCCCTGATGCCAGACAATGATGGCGATGGCACCTGCGATTGCACAGACATTGACGATGACAACGATGGCATTACCGACATAAACGAAAGTGGCGGATATGATCCATTGGGCGATTGCGATGGCGATGGCATCAAGAACTATCTTGACCCTACACCGGGTTGCCCTACCCCTTCGGGAAATGATCCGTGGGGTGTGCCTTACAAACCACTGACATGGACAGATTGCAACGGCGATGGCATCAACGACTTCTTTGATTTTGACCTGGATGGTGTGATCAATGAAATGGATCTTGATAGTGACAATGATGGCATTGTTGACAGCCGCGAAAGCCGCGATGCTAAATACCTGGATGCCAACAACGATGGCATGATAGATGGCAACGACCCCGACCACAACGGACTGCTGAGCAGTGCAGAAAACGGAAATCCGAACCCTGTCCTCAACGGCTTGCAGGCGCAAGACCTGGACAGGGACGGTCATCCAAACTTCCTTGACCTGGACAGCGATGGCGATGGCATTACCGACATCCGCGAAGCATTTCTTTCTGATCTAAACAATCAATACTCCCTGCTGACTGCCACCAACGGAGGCATTACCACAGGAGCAGACATAGACAATGATGGTGTCCGTAACGAAGTATTTAGCGGCAGCGGAAACGAAATAACCGCTGATGCAATACCGGGTTTTGGTGCAAAAGGTATCGTCCCCATTGACTCAGACGGCGATGGCTATCCCAACTTTTACGACATAGACAGCGACAACGATGGCATTACCGACCAGGTGGAAGGACAGCCAACCTGCAGCTACATTTTGCCATGCACAACAGATGTGGACGGCGATGGCTTGCAGGATTGCATAGAACCAACCACCATTGCCAACTGCACCAAGCGAAGCGGCGCAGGTGTGACCCCCGCCGACAAAGACAACGATGGCACACCCGACTACCTGGATCTTGACACCGACAACGATGGCAGACCAGACATCAATGAAGGCACTGGAATAGCTGGCAACTATGTGACCCGCTTTACTGACATAGACAAAGATGGTATGCTGGACGAGTGGGACAATTTCAACATCCTGACTGCTACCGGCAACTTCACCAACAACGTGGGCCACAACCAAATGGGTACCAATGGCAGCACAGACGGCCCTGTGCCATCGGGCAGCACAGCGCAGTTGCCACAAACAGCCGTGGGCAGTTGCCCCACTGTGGACAGGGACTGGAGAAACACCGCAGTGTTACCTCTGCATCTCATTTCCTTTGAAGGAGCCATTTCTGGCAGTATTGCAAAACTGTATTGGATAACAACGCAGGAAGCAAACATGAATCATTACGAAGTAGAAAGAAGTCTTGACGGCATCCGCTTCTCCACTGTAGGAACTGTTGCATCGCAGAATGTGAGTGCACAACACCGCTACATGTTGAACGATGAAATGAGCAGCCTGTCTGGAAATAAAGTTTACTACCGCCTGCGGGAAGTGAACATTGACAATACTTCCAAATACAGCCAGGTGATTTCATTTAACCTGCAGCACCAATCTGATTTGAGCATACATCCCAATCCGGCCAACAGCAGTTGTGTCATTAACCTAAACTGTACAAAAGCACAGGTTTCGCCTCTTACCATTTCCGACATGTCGGGCAAAATAGTCAGATTAACAGCCACAGTATTGGTGAAAGGAATGAACACAATTGATGTGAAAGAACTGGGCAAACTGGCCGCCGGTTCTTACATTATTCAGATTTATACAGAAACTGATAAACTGACCGGGCAATTGGTGATAGAACATTAAGGAGTACTTAGTATTTAGATTTTAGACTAACAGCTAGCATTAGGTAGAGACAAGGCTATGCCTTGTCTCTACCTAATGCGCAAGGCCGCAACTATAAACCAATTTTTAGAAATTAAATTACTGCAAACGGGAACTTAGCAAAATGCCACTCTGTTAAGGGTGGCATTTTTGTTTGTCTCTTACTAAAAAAAACTTGAGACATTTTGACTAAAAAATTACAGACAAAATGTGTAGTATAAAAACAAGCGAAAACATACACGACTTTAGTGTCGGATAGTTTCGGCAATGAGCTGGAAAAAGGCAATGAATACTAAAAACGCTTTCTCGCAGGGGCTGCGTTGCCCGGCTCCGTTTTTTTGCTGCTTAACCCCACTTTTTTACTGCACAACTCCGGGATTGTGCTTTATAACCCCACTTTTTTGTTGTGCAACTCCGGAGTTGTGCTTTGTAACCCCGTTTTGTTGCTGCGCAAAAACACCCATATAGATGCAAATCAAGGGGTGAAGTGCCTTTAGGCACAAAATATCGGTAGAAATTATGTTTGGTATAAGTATTAAAGTGACATAAGAACGAAATATCAATTAAATTGTAAGTTGATGCTGCAATACCTGCCCGTCCGATGAGGCCGATATATCTACATGTTTATGGGAATAGTTCGACAGCAGACACACCATAAAACATTTATTAAAAAAAATTCTTTATAAACTCATTCCTTTTTTATAATTGTCAGGTGAACACCTTTAAGGAAAGGATAAGCATTTGTTGTCTCTGTAAGCTTTGTTGCTTAAAGTGAAGAACAACTAATGTAAAGATTGCTTAAGCTTCTCCTAACAAAAAAGTAAAAGATTCCAAACAACAAAAGTTTGTAAACATCCGTTTAGTTAGACTATAACCTTTGTTATAAATCTTTAAAATGAGTAAAGAACGTTTAAGGGTTAAGATCAGTAAAAAGATATTTAAAACAATTTCCCCATGCTTGTGGAAAATTGCAGGACATCGTACTTCTTGCCTCGCAGATGACAGGAGTGCCCGTTGCCTTTATAACATTGATGGACAAAGAAATTCAATGGATCACTGTAAAACATGGATACCCTGTGGAGCAAATGCCAAGAAGCACTTCATTTTGCACTCACACAATAGAGCAGAATGAAGTGATGGAAGTAGCTGATGCACATTCTGACAGCAGGTTTACACAAAATCCCTTAGTCATCAATCCACCCTCGGTTAAATATTATGCGGGCATTTCTCTGAAATGTGTGGAGGGCTACAATGTGGGTACATTGTGTGTGATGGATATTGAATCGCACAAACTTTCGAACGAACAAATGGAGTCGCTGAAAGCACTATCACGCCAGGTAACAAGCATTATAGAGTTGAACCATTCGATTGACACACTTAAAAAAAGTGTTACCCAGATCGAAGAAAGAAATCTTGCTTTAAAGAAAATTGCGCAGGTGCAATCGCATGATATTCGGGGACCTCTTACTGCAGTAATGGGTGTCATGTCTTTGCTAAAAGAAGAAGAATACGCACACAATAAGGAATACATGATACACCTGGAAACCGCTTTTAATAACCTGGATCAAAAAATTCGTTCCATTGTTGACATCAGCAGTTCTGCACACGCCATGTAAGTTTAATTCAATGAAAATTTATTAAGCCAGCATGGCAATGGCAGGTTATTTCATTCTTAATAACCTGCGCTCCAACATACTCCGATTAAAACCAATTGTGGTGTTTATTTCTGCAAATTTTTAAACGATTAATCCAGCTTCAACACCGCCAAGAAGGCTTCCTGCGGCACTTCTACATTGCCGATTTGCTTCATTCGCTTTTTACCTTCCTTTTGTTTCTCAAGCAGTTTGCGTTTGCGGCTAATGTCACCGCCGTAGCACTTGGCGGTCACATCTTTGCGCATGGCGCTGATGGTTTCACGGGCTACTATTTTGACCCCTATGGCGGCTTGTATCACTATCTGGAACTGCTGGCGTGGCAGGAGTTCTTTTAGTTTCTCACACAGTTTGCGGCCAAAGTCCTGTGCACGACCGCGGTGTATTAATGCACTTAATGCATCAACCTTTTCAGCATTCAGCAGTATGTCCATCTTCACGATATCACTTTGGCGATAGCCGATAGGATGATAGTCAAAAGAGGCATAGCCACGGGTTGAACTTTTTAGCTTATCGTAAAAGTCAAAAACAATTTCCGTCAATGGTATTTCAAATATCAATTCCACTCTTGTAGAAGTCAGATAATTCTGGCTTAACAGAATCCCTCTTTTTCCAAGGCAAAGTGTAATGATGTTGCCAATGTAGTCGGCATGGGTAACAATTTGCGCCTTGATGAATGGCTCGTCTATCTTCTCCAGCCTTGTAGGATCGGGCATTTCCGATGGATTGTTCACGATTATTTTATCGCCTTTGCTTGTGTAGGCTATAAAACTTACGTTTGGTACGGTTGTGATAACCGTTTGATTGAATTCTCGTTCCAGCCGCTCCTGTATGATCTCCATGTGCAACATGCCAAGGAAGCCGCAACGGAAGCCAAAACCCAATGCCTGCGATGTTTCCAATTCAAATGTTAGCGACGCATCGTTAAGCTGCAACTTATCCATGCAATCCCGTAATTCTTCAAAAGCATCTGTTTCTACCGGAAAAATACCTGCAAAAACCATCGGCTTCACTTCTTCAAAACCCTTAATCATTTCCGCAGGGTTATTGGCCAAAGTGATGGTGTCGCCCACCTTTACTTCTTTGGCATTCTTGATGCCGGTAATAATGTAACCCACATCGCCTGCACTTACCTGGTCTTTGGGTGTCATGGTTAGCTTTAGCACACCCACTTCGTCTGCATTGTAATCCTGTCCTGTGCTGGCAAAGCGAATCTTATCATTCTTCTTCAGCGTACCCTGCATGATGCGATAGTAGATGATAATGCCTCTAAAACTATTGTAAACACTGTCAAAAATCAAGGCTTGAAGTGGTGCCGTTACATCTCCTTTGGGTGCAGGGATGCGATGAATAATTGCTTCGAGTATTTCTTCAATTCCAATACCGTTTTTGGCACTTGCCAGCAATATATCTTCTGCTTTGCAGCCAATCAGTTCAATGATCTGGTCTTTTACTTCCTCAATCATTGCACCTTCCATGTCAATCTTGTTGAGGACTGGAATGATCTCAAGGTTGTTATCAATAGCCAGGTAGAGATTGCTGATAGTCTGCGCCTGAATGCCTTGCGAGGCATCTACCAGCAGTAATGCACCTTCGCAGGCAGCAAGGGCACGGCTTACTTCATAGCTAAAGTCAACGTGGCCGGGTGTGTCAATCAGGTTGAAAACATATTCTTCACCTTTGAAAGGATAGTTAATCTGTATGGCGTGACTCTTTATAGTAATCCCCTTTTCACGTTCAAGATCCATGTCGTCAAGCACTTGCGCCTGCATGTCTCTGTCGCTGATGGTGTTGGTAAACTCGAGCAGGCGGTCGGCCAATGTACTTTTGCCGTGGTCAATGTGGGCAATGATGCAAAAATTCCGGATATTCTTCATAATTGGCGCAAAAGTAAGTCAAAAAAATGCCTCAATATGAAAATTTGAGAGTGAAGCCAGGCAAGTCTTATATGCCTAATCGGTTATGCCAAAATTGAAATGATATAGTACGTTATTTCTCTCCAATACCTAAACATTACCCAAGAATATTCCCAACATCATTTCACTGCAACCCTTTTCACCAAAGCCCGTATTTCATATCCGTGTTGCAAGAGAAGGCAAAGTCAATTTGTGATTCTGCTTTTTTGAAAGAACACATGAACCGCGAACCATTTAAATTTTAAAAAACTAAAAATGAAAAAAGGAAACTTTATTGAAACTGCCTGCATCTTGCTATTGTCTATCTGCCTTGTGTCTTGCTCTAAAGACGACACAACTGTAGCCGTCACAGGCAAAGACATTAACACCGCCACCAAAGTAAGTGTGGACAGGTTTAGTGCAACTGCGGGCCATTTAATGGTTCGTACCGCTACCAACGGACTGCCGGCCGCTAATGCCGCTATTAACTTTGACGTTGCACCGTTCATTACGCACGGTCTTGATCGTAATGGCGCAATGGTTCAATACTACAATTTCGATGTTGAATCTACCATGCCGGATGACATCTATGTGTTTTTTAAAAGCGGTGCGACATCACCCATTTCCGGTCAAAATAATGTAATCAATACATTGCCCGGCGAAAGCGGTTACAATGATTTTTGGCAAATGAACAAAGTGACTGTTCCTGAAAGTTATGTGGCAAACAGCCTAACAAGTGAGGCTGAAATTTTAGCATCGGGATATACCATTACCAAGACATCCACCATTGTGAACTGCCCTGTCGTTCCGTTTGGATCTACTGCTGGCAAGAGTTTCAGTGTCGGCACAGCCAGCAAGCTAACAATTGGATGGTATAAGGGACAGGCAGTTTCCTATTTCAACTTTGGCGAAGCTGCATTGACAGCCACCGCAGCCAACGAGGTGCCGACTTCTCCAATATATGTGATGTTCAATGACAACTTAACAGGTCCGGCATCCGGATTTAAAACAGAAACGGCAAACCCATCACAAACGCACAATGTATTGGCAACCCTGCCCGGCGATGTTGGCTATAGTCCGTTATGGTTTGTAAGGGTTATTGATAACTCAAATTTTAATGCAGTAACTAATTTAACCACGGCCAGCAGCTTTAGCAGCTCACCGGCGGGTGTAACTGTAAACTGCCCGGTAGTCAAGTAATAAGCACCTGTCAATCATACTTATTAAAACCCCCGTTCTCATCCCAAAATCCTGTTTTACTGATTTGATTTGAGTAATTTTTTAATGCTTTGAATCAGGCTAAGTAAATCTCAAAATTCATTTTTAAAAAAGGGTTGCAATATTCATTTCACTGCAACCCTTTTTCTATGCCCACGTATTTTATTTTGAAATAAAATTTTCAATTTCTATCACAAAAAAAAAGTAACAATGAAAACTAAAAAATCAATTCCATTAGCCATGTTTGCAGCTACAATCGTGCTGGTAACATCGTGCATGAAGGACAAATTTGATGCACCTGCAACAGTCGGAAAAGACCTGGCAAGCCAAGTGAACGAAAAAGGCCAAAACCCTGATGAATTGGCACTTTTCAACGACAACCTCTCTTCAAGACGGAATGGCGGGCACTATGTTTACATAGAAAGTAACGACTCCGTTCAAAACCGCATTTTGGTGTATGAAGAGCAAAATGACGGAAGCCTGGTAATGGATGGAATGGCACTATCAGGAGGCAGCGGAAACGGCGGAGGTTTAGGTTCGCAAGGGGCTGTTGTTTTGGACGAAAATCACAAATGGCTGTATGCGGTCAATGCCGGCAGCAATTCCATTTCATCGTTTAAAGTAAATAATGACGGCTCGGTTACGCTAAAGAATACCGTGTCAAGTTATGGAACCAAACCGGTTAGTTTGTGTGTAAGAAATTCACTGTTGTATGTTGTCAATAGCGGCACAAGCAACATTCATGGTTACACAGTAAGCGGCAATGGAAACATGAGTTCAATTACGGGTTCGGACAAGCCGTTAAGCGCTTCTGGTGCAGGGCCGGCACAAATTTCTTTTGGGCCAAATGGCAACTGGGTGGTGGTTACAGAAAAAGCGACCAATAACATAACCCGTTATAATCTTAACGGTGCTGGTGCTGCAGGGGCTGCTATCACAGTAGCTTCCAATGGTCAAACCCCTTTTGGATTTAGCTTTGCCCGTGACAAATTTATGATTGTATCCAATGCCGCCGGAGGTGCTGCCAATGCAGGATCCTGCACATCTTACCGCACAAATGGAGGTGCATTCAATTCCATCAACGGGGTTGTTGCCAACAACCAATCCGCCCCATGTTGGGTAGCAACAACAAACTATGGCCGCTTTGCTTTTGTAACCAATACCGCCAGCAACAATATTTCTTCTTACTACATTAGTGAAGATGGTGAGTTGTACTTAGTCAACGGTGCTGCGGCGGTTTCGGGTGGAGGTCCTATTGACCTTGTAGTATCAAGCGACAACAAATGTGTGTATGCACTTTGCGGCGTTGACCATACCATTTACCAGTACAAAAGAACGTTTCTTGGTGGCATCAGCAGCAATGGTTTTATTGGTGGTTTGCCTGCAAGTGCTGCCGGCCTTGCCGAATATTAGTGGTTTGCGGTTTTTTTTTTTGATTTTTATTAGTGAGTGGCCCGGAAAGAACCGGGCTATTTTTTTGGGTAAATGAAAGCCAAAAGCGATTAGCTGCAACTGAATATTATTAGACTATGAACGGTGTAAAAAGGATGAAGCGCATTTCCCAAAACTATGAACAGATGATGCCGCCCTTTGGAGTAAAGAACTATAAACGATGCTACAAAAAAGCACTTACCAGAACATGTTGTTCTAAGGTTCTTAATCATTTGGAACGGATAATTTATGAACTTCGACACGTCTTGTTTAAAAAGTAATACTTTTTTTTAAAGCAGAGTAAGTGCGGTGATGGATACTTTTCATTTTTTCAAACAACAATAATGGGTTAATTGATGTCTATAAAAATGACCTGTAATTTTCTAAAAATCAATGCCTGCTCCATACAAAATGCAATCCCGTAGCCATGATGGACATTGATCCTATGCCAATGCCTTTCAAAGGTAACTGTAGGTATGGCTCTACCCGGAGGTTATTCTTTTTACCAAGTGCAAATTGATAACCGGCACTCATATTTAGCATGGAGGCAAGATAACTGTGCATTGGATGATACATGCCGTCAACCTGGGTCGGCGCTCCGCTGATGACTGCAAAATAATGGTTGCTTTCGCTTGTCATGATGAACGATGAAATGCCTGCCATTATGTAAAAGGTGTTATTCATCTTTTGAAGATTGTATTTCAAATTGACCGGCAGTTCAATTAGTGTGCTGTTGCCATTCAGGCTTGTGACGACCATATCAGATGGCATAGAACCGGATTTGGGTTTGAAGTATAAACCGCTGCTGAAGTATTTCTTTTGAGAAAGTTGCAACCCGGCTTCTATCGAAATCCTATTATTAAACTGCAGTCCTGCAAACAAGCCTGCATTCAAACCCGGCTTGGTAAATCCCTGTCTTTTTACCTGTCCATACTCAAATCCGGTACTGATTGAAAAGTAGATTTTTGACCTCGATTTTCTATTCAGTGTATTGTTAGCAGCCTTTTTATTTTCATTGAAAACTGTATCAATTTTGTTGGTTACATCAGCTTTTACACTTGCGCTATCAACCTCTTTTACACGAATTGAATCCAATGCTTTAAACGGATTGCGCTCATTTGATTGAACTGTTTTTGAAGCAGTTTCCGGAATGGTTTTTTGATTGATTGTGTTGTCTGCAATCGTTGGTTGATGGTTGATAGATTTTGCGTGGGCAAAAAAGGAATGGATCGTTATTTGGTTAGTCTTTGGCTTAATTGAACTCATTTTTTGTTGCCCTTCTTTCAGTTCATATTTCTTAGCTGCCAGGGCGGGATTGCTTATTTTTTCAGTAGATTTATTGGGTGCATTTTCAGCCAGTTTAAGTGCTGAATGATCTATTGCAGAAAGCGTTTTAGCAGTTCGGATTGCGACTCCTTTATTTTTTAAAATGACAGCATCCATCAGCCCAAACAAAACAAAACCGAATGAAACAAAGTAGAAAATGAGTTTCCGTTTAGAAACATTTTGCCGGCTGGTTGACTGTTCTTTTTCCAAAAAAACCTGCAGCCGATCCCAATCCCCGTTAGAAGTGTTCAGCGGGTAGTTATCCGCCGCTTTGCGAAATAAATCGTCCATGTGGTTATCTACATTTTGCATTCTACAGCTTCTTCTATTTGTTTAATACTATTCTGCAACATGACCCTTGCACGGGAAAGACACGATTTAGAAGTCCCCACCGAGATGTTTAGTATATCAGCTATTTCCAAATGATTATAACCATCAATCACATAAAGATTGAAAACCGATCTGTACTTTGGCGATAACTGTTTAATTATTTTTATTAAATCTTTGTAGAGCAGGTTCTGATCAGCATCCTGGTGACTGTCTTTCACATCCCATATATGGTCTGGAATACCGCCTATCTCCGGTATCATTTTTCTTTTTCTTAGAAAATCAATTGCAGTGTTGATCATGATCCTTTTGATGTAACCCATCAATATTTGTTCGGTGCTTTCAGGCGATCCTGTTTCAAAACGTTCAAAAGTGTTGAACAGTTTTACAAAGCCATCGTTGACAACATCCAGCGCATTTTCATAGTGATAAATGTAGCGGAACACCGTTTTTAAAGCAAACCCATAGTAATGCACATAGAGTATCTTTTGATACTTATGCTCTTTAGTATGACAACCTCTTAATATGATAAACAAGTCATCCAATCAAACATTACTGCATTTAATTTATTAAATAGTGTCCATTTTTTCTTAGCTAAAATATGCACTTACTTAAATGGATACGGATAATTGGAATATT
Source organism: Segetibacter sp. (assembly GCA_043733905.1). Taxonomy (GTDB): domain Bacteria; phylum Bacteroidota; class Bacteroidia; order Chitinophagales; family Chitinophagaceae; genus Segetibacter. The sequence continues at coordinate 5,698 of JAYTGA010000294.1, read as the reverse complement.
GGTTGCATTTCTTAAAAAAAACTTTTCTGGCTAAGATAATTTGGATGAACGTATTAAGATAGTTCTGCCCTAGTTTTTTGCCTTAATGACTTCTCAGTATCGTCTTTATTTCTTTAAATATCTTTAAATAAATACCATCCCGGAAATAAAATCGTTTTTGTGCTATATTTTTGATCGCAAAATCAACCCTGTTGGATTTTATAGAAAACAACGATCACATTTCTTAAAAATAATTCGTTTAGAACTCTACCCTGTTACTTATGAAAAACATTCTCTGCCTGTCTTTGTTCTTTATCATGACACTTTGCTCTTGTAAAAAAGAACAGAACCGTGAAAAGTTGGCTGCGTATTTTAATTTTAAAGTGAACAATGCTGATGTCAGTATATCAGACGGAATTGTTTTGAACGCTAACACATTCGACTGCGTGGTAAAAGGTGATACCGCCCTGTTTATTGATGTTGAAAAGCAAGCTGAAGGTGCTGGTTTTTACATAAGAGATCATCCGCTGAGGGACACTACTTATGTTTTAGACAGCTTTCAGGTTGGGTATTATAAAGATCCATACAATAGAGTGAGGTACAATACCAGCCGCCTGAAGGGTGGAACGATTACCATAAAAAAAGGAACATTCCAGGCGGCGGATATGCTGAATACATTGGAAGGCCAGTTTACGTTTGAAACGGAAGACACCCTTACACACACCATCCGCACTATTACCAATGGAAAATTTTTGATGGAAAGGAAAATACAATAAGCCAATGCTGAATTCAATCAATGTGTGCATCAACTTTACAATTTAGTCCTGGCATTTAATAACCTTTTGCAATCATTCCATCGTTTGCTTTTTTTGCAAAAAAATGATAAGCAAATGCTTCTTATTTAGCGAAGCGAAATAAAAAGCATTTGCTCCCCTCTCCCAATTTCATTAACATAAGTTTTTTGGGACTGAACAGTTGTCCTTCATTCAACTTTAGTTATGTCACTCACTGCATCTTTTGGGTAATTCTATTCATCTTTTTCTATGTTTTGTTCATTTCAAAGATTTTTTAGTTAATGTAAATTTTGTTTAAACAATTTTGAGTTGTTCATTCTTTGGAAATGAGCTTATTACCTTCGTAACAAGGCTAAGACCAGGTGTTATTTTAACCTTATTACCTTATCTGTAATATAAAGAAGGTAATAAGGTTGGTTAAACAAGTATAAAATTGATGTTACTAAGCTAATAAGGTTACTTTTATTATATTCAAGTTGTTTATCCCGGACTTGCGTTAATTTAATGACATTGTCCTCTCTCCTGCTTTAATCCACATCGCTATGGTTTTGTTGTGCATGAGATTTTCTGAACCAGAAATAAAATGGAACACCTGTAAGCATCAGGATTGTTCCAATAAGAGCCTCCCGGGGCTTGGTAAAAATGGTATTGAACAACAAGCCTGCGCAAAAAATGACAACAATGGCTGGCACAAACGGGTAGCCCCAGACCTTGTACGGCCTGTTTGCATCGGGCATTTTTATCCGAAGGATGAAAACACCCAGTGTGGTGGCTCCGTAGTAGATGAATACGGCGAAAATGACCATGTCGGTCAGTTGGTCGAAGGAACCTGAAAGAACCAGAAGACACGACCAGGCACAGTGCATCCAAAGTGAGTTGCCGGGAACGTGTGCATTGTTTAACCGGGCAGCTTTCTTAAAAAACATACCTTCCCTTGCCATGGCGTAGGTGGGGCGGCTGCTGCTGAGAATGGTTGCATTGGTGCAGCCCAGGGTAGTGATGAGAATCAATACAGATATGAACACTCCTCCACCGGTTCCCCAAAACATTTTGACGGCTTCTATGGCAGCTATCTGGTTGCCGGATTGATAGATGTGTTCGAGTGTGGGAATGGAAAGGATGGATAAATAAATGGAATTGACAGCAAGATAAAGCGCAATGATAATGCAGACACCCGTAACAATGCCCCGTGGAATGACCCGCCGGGCATCCTGAATTTCTCCACCGACAAAGCCTATGGATGCCCAACCCTGGTAAGCCCAAAAGGCGGATAGCATAGCTGTGAAAATAGCTGATATTGTCACCGGGTTGTGGTCGGTTGTGTGAAAGTCAATGGCGGTGGACAGGTGTCCTTGTCCACTGCTGATGCCCGCCACCACAATAATGGCTATGCCGCCAAACACCAACAACAGAATGCCTGTGCTAACACCCGCTCCTGTCCTGATGCCAAGTGTGTTGAGCCAGCTAAGAACAATGATAAGCGCAATGGCGGTTAGCTTTACATTCAGATTGGCAAATGGCTCTAAGAACCCGCCGACATTGACACCTGACAAACAGGGCAGTACCGCTGGCAGATGCAGAATGCTGTCGAGCGACTGAGCAAACACATAAGCCAGCGACGATACGGCAGCAGTCTGAATGACGGTGAACAAAGACCAGCCAAACATGAATGCAAAAAAGCGGTTGTATATCTTTTTATAATAGGCATATTCGCCGCCTGTGTCTGCGAGGAGGCCGGCCACTTCGGCATTGCTAAGAGCGCCAAACAATGTAATAATGCCTCCCAGGAGCCAGCAAACAAGCACCCATCCGCTGCTGTGCAGGGTGGCGGCCATTGGGGCAACCTTTTTATAAACGCCTGAACCTATAATGTTGCCTATTACAACCACTACTACCAACCGCATTCCCAGGCTTTTGTTTAGTTTTTTTGTGTTCATGGGGGTGTTTTTGGTAAAGGGATTATGACAAATTGGACAATGAATGAACCTTGCTGATTGACCGAATAATAAACGCAGACAAATCTATTGCATAGCTGGCAAGAATGGTTCATTAGTTCATTGGTTAATCGGTTAATTGGGATGGTTGCGGAGATAATTGAGAATATTAAGGTGCGAATCGGGCAAACATAGATAAATAAGGTGTGTAACAAGCATTTCTACATGGGGATTGGGTAAAACCAACTGCATGAAGGCAATTCCGGAATGGGAATTTGATAAAACCAGATGGTTTTGGAAAATTCTTAGTTAGGTATTGGAAAAAATCAGTTGGTTTTAGTGGGTTGGTTTGTGGCGGGGGGGTAAAATTGGGTGGTTTTTATGCGTTTGTTGGTGAGGAGGGGGGTTGAGTAGGTGGGGTCAGCTTATAAAAAATGAAAAAAATAAAAAAGCTTATTGCGGTAATGAGAATCTGATTTTGTGGCGAGCTAATGAATTAGTTCTTTTAGAAACCTACAATATATATTTTGTCACTTTGCCAAAAAATTTATTTTCTCATTAAAAAAAAGTTTGTGCAAATTAAACGTTCAACAAAACACCTATTTTGCCCCTGAACCATACTGTTTTAATAAGGTCGGTGGGAGAAACATTAGTTCGGTAAACAACTTGCTTAGCATAAGTTTTCATCGGGAAAACTTTGTAAAATGTTTCAAAATCGTCACTGCCCAGATATCCTGCTATTTTGGTGCTTTCAGCAATGTTTTCTTGTTTGTTTTTAAACAAATTTTGCTGTGGAGTATTGTTGTGTTCCGGCTCGCCAAAGTAAGGATATGTCATTCTGTTAGAAATCAGTGTAAGTGCAATGTCATCTTTTACTAAAAGCTTTTGCCCGGTCAGGGCAGCAATATAAATAGCTCTGTCAAAAGGCTTTCCTTTAATAATGTAGTATTCTTCTAAATTGTCAGGATGGTAAATGTAGTTTTCAATGCTGTAATAACGTAATACTTTTAGGGTTTTATATTGGTTTTCTATTTTTTCAATATCATCATCGGATAAAAAGTCACGATCAACAATGCCAGCATATTGTCCTGTCTTTGCTTTGTGAAATACACCATTTCGACCATTTTCAGGGATAAATATTGTCTTTGAAAAACCAATGCTACCGTATATTATTTTGTCAAGGTTTTCAACAAAAACAATCTGAAACCCTTGAAAAAGTTTAGCAAGCAATTCTTTATCCACTGCAATCTGATAGATGTTGGGATTGTCCTTTGGCTCTGGAACCAAGACTCTTGGTTTGTCAAAATCCAAATCATCAAAGTCAAAAATAACAGCAGTTTCAGACTGCCGTGCATAGTCTATGAACCCTAAAGAATGTGAAGCTGTCCACAACTGGCATCCGGCCGGCAGCCAATTTTCAGTTATTTCTTTCAGAAAATTAAACTGCAATCTTGTATTAAGATGAAGATCTATTTCGTCGAAAAAGTAAATAGTGTCTGTATAATATTCTCTTCGTGCCACAAGGTTGATTATGATATTAAACACTTCTTTTTCCCCCGCACTCAAATAGTTGTAGTGAAAAGTAGATTGACCTTTTTGAAAATTGATTTCGGCTACTTTTCCTTCGAGCGGTGGAATGATTTCTATGAGTTGAAGACTGGTTTCGCCCTGGCTTCCAAATATTCTTACAAGCGACTCATTGACCGGATCTATCACATCCTTCTTAATCTGTGATTTGTCATTTTCTGTTCTAAAAAATTCCTTTAATAATTTGCCAAACAAATGTTCCAGGTCATTTTCAAAACGTTCTTCTTTATCAATGAATGAGGCTGCACGGTCATCATCCAGTTGAATGTTTGTTCCGCCACCGAGCCTGTTTCTTGTTAAGCGTGGGATTTGTCTGAAGCTGGTTCTTCCATAAAATGAAGTGCTTTTTATTTTACCACTTCTTTTCAAGATTTCTTCAATAAACCCCTCTTCCCCATATTCGTACGTATCAATCTTTAGTATGGAATTCAATTCTATATTTTTTTTAAAAACTAAGGCAGCATCTTTAAACTGTTTTCCATTTTGATTTCCAACAAAATTAAACGCATCAAATACACTGCTTTTTCCACTGCCGTTAGAACCCATCATTAATACCAACCGTTTTTCCTGCGGAATGTCTTGCATGACAAGATGAGTAAACCGCCTGAAATTTTTTAATTCTACACTTTTAATTTTCATGGAAATTAGTCTAAGTAAATGCAATAGATTACAAATATAGATAGATTCGCTTCTTATGACACTCTAAAATTATTTTTTTGACATTCTTTCAGCACAATATTCTTATTCAATAAAGTTGATTCTACCCCTTGTGCGGTTAAGCGGCTAAAGCATGTTTGAGGTGATTGATTGGTTTTTTATTGTTGTAATTCATTGATTGTAATACAGTAACGGCTGCTATTTTAGATATAAGTCTTGTGTTGAGTCCATCCAAAGATTTTGCATAATTGCGCTTCAGCATCATCTGGTCGCATAATTGTGAAAAGAGGGTTTCAATCCTTTTTCTACATTTTCTAAATACCGGATGCCAATGCTGCTGATCCTTTTGATTGGCTCTATTAGGGGTTTCTAATCTGATGTTACAGCTTTGAAAGAGATCAATTTTTATTTCTTTGGAAATGTATCCTTTATCTCCTACCAGTGTGGCATTGTTCATGTTACCATACTTTATTTCTTTCAAAACATTTACATCATGTACACTTGCTTTGGTTAAATCCATGCTATGAAAAATGCCATTTACCGATGTTACCAAATGTAGTTTGTAACCATAATAATACGATTGGGTAATGGCCGAATACCCTTTGTCAGGCTTGGTTTCAAAGGATTCGTTCCCAAATTTGCAACGCTTTTCTCTGGCAATTGTGCATATCGGAACAGGGATGGAATCCATCAAAAAGATGTCCTCACTTTTATTCAATTGTGCAGAAATAAAGCTGGTTACTTCAT